>NZ_JBPQTS010000010.1:0-74151 GCF_051386455.1 Streptomyces sp. URMC 124 | reverse complement strand
CGCGCGCTCCGCCGCCGCCCCCGCCCTGCCCGAGCGGCAGGAGACGCCCCGCACCGCCGAGCCGGCCAGGCCCGAGGCCGGCGGCTGGGCCCGGCAGGTGCAGCAACTGGCCCAGCAGCAGCCCGCGCAGACGTCCGCCTCCGGCTCCTCCGACGCGCCCGCGCCCTGGAAGCCCCCGAAGGACGACCCGTTCCTGCGGGCCGCCCGGGACCAGCAGGGCAGGCCCGCGCCGCTGGGCCGCCGGCTCGCCGCCCGGCTGGTCGACACCCTCGTGCTGGGCGCCGTCGTCTCCGCCGCGGCCGTGCCGCTGTGGGCCAAGGCCGTCGAGCACATCGACGCCAAGGTCGAGCAGGCGAAGCAGTCCGGCGAGACGGTCACGGTCTGGCTGCTCGACGGCACGACCGGCGGCTATCTGGCCGTCGTCCTCGGCGTCCTGCTGGTCGCCGGGGTGGTGCTGGAAGCGCTGCCGACCGCCAAGTGGGGCCGCACGCTGGGCAAGCGGCTGTGCGGGGTCCGCGTGCTGGACATCGAGGCGCACGACACGCCGCGCTTCGGGGCGGCGCTGCGCCGCTGGCTGGTGTACGGGGGGCTGGGCGCCCTCGGCGTCGGGGTCGTCGGCGCCCTGTGGTGCCTGGTCGACCGCCCGTGGCGGCAGTGCTGGCACGACAAGGCGGCGCGCACGTTCGTGGCGGCGGGCAAGCGCTGACGCTCCGGGGGCGCCGCCGGAGCGGTGGGACCCGAACGGCACCTCTTCGGATGCGGCGGGCAGCGGTCCGGGTTCTACTCGGCCCATGAGCACCGAGCAGCCCCGCGACGACGACCCGTTCCGGAAGCGGCCGCCGGAGCCGCCGCCGGGCTACCCGCCCCCACCGGGCCCGGGCGGGGGCGCGTACGGCGGCGGGCCGGGCGGGCCCGGCAATCCCTACGGGGACCAGTACGGCGCGGCGGACCCGCTCGCCGGCATGCCGCCGCTCGCGAACCGGGGCAAGCGGCTCGTGGCCCGCATCATCGACGGGCTGCTCGTCTCCATCCCGGTCACCGCGGTCTTCAAGGCGGCGGTGTGGGACTGGGATCCGGGGGACTGGAACGACGGCAGGTCCACGAGCCTCGGCATCATCGTCTCGGTCGTCTACTTCGTCTACGAGGGGCTGATGCTCACCAAGCGCGGCCAGACCGTCGGCAAGATGGTGATGAACATCCGGGTGGCGATGCTGGAGAACGGCGCGATCCCCGAGGGAAGCCCGGGCTGGACGCGCGCCGCCGTGTACTCCCTGCCGCAAGTGGTGCCTTGCTGCGGCTTCGTCTTCTGGCTCATCAACGTGCTCTGGTGTACCTGGGACCAGCCCTATCACCAGTGCGTTCACGACAAGGCGGCCAAGACCGTGGTGGTCTCAGCCGTGTAGGGAGTGCTCGCCGAGTCTCGGTTCGGCGGGCACGGGGGTGCGCTGCCGGGGCACGCGGGGACCGCGGGAGCCGACGCGCGGCATGGGGAAGGCGACGGCGACGAACAGGCCGAGCGCGAGCGCTGCGACGGCGATGACCGCGATCCCGAACCCCGAGCTCGTCTGCGAGAGCAGCAGCATGGCGAGGGTCGAGAAGACGACGGTGGCCGATCCGTAGGTTATCTGAGCGGGGGTCGGACGCGGCATGGCGGGATCCGTCCTCGGAGCAAAGGTGTGGGGTGCGGAGCCGGCTGGTGCACACAGCGTGTGTACAGCAAACGTGTACACCAAAACGACTCTACGGTCCTGTCTGCCCGAGCGGAACAGCCGGTAAGCGTGACCTAACACACGGTGCCGGAGCACGGGGGGCGCACGGAGTCATCCACCGGTCCAGGGGGTGAGATGAGCGCGCCCGGGGTTGTCCGAAATCCGTAACTTAAAGGCCGGATAACGTACTTGTTCTTCCGGCTGCAGTCAAGGTCTGTCTTTTCTGGCGTCACTCCGGTCAAATACCTCCACAGTTCTTACTGGGGAGGACATTCACAAGTGAACAGCAGCCAACGGAGGCGCGCCAGATCCGCCGCCGTGGCCACGGTCGTCGCGCTCGCCGCGACGGCCCTGACCGCGGGGACCACGGCCGGGATCGCTCAGGCGGCCACCACTGCCGACACGCCGTCGGGCATCGAGCGCCACGACCCGGAGCAGGCCGGGAAGAGCGTCGAGCACGACCTCAAGGGCCCGTTCAGCAAGAAGCGGGAAGCGCAGCGCAAGGCCGCGCTCGACAAGGTCATATCCGGGGACGCCCGCGCGGAGCAGCGCGGCGCGTCCAAGGTCGTCCAGCTCGGCAAGGGGAAGTACGTCGAGCTGGGCCGGGAGAAGACCGACAAGATCTTCACGATCCTCGTGGACTTCGGCGACAAGGTCGACGACACCACGATGTACGACCCGGACGGTCCGGACGGCCCCAAGCCGCCCGTGAAGAAGTTCGGCGGCCAGCCCGGCCCGGCGCACAACCAGATCAAGCAGCCGGACCGCAAGCAGGACAACAGCACGGCCTGGGAGAAGGACTACAACCGCCAGTACTTCCAGGACCTGTACTTCTCGCACGACAAGGGCAAGGAGTCCCTCGCCAAGTACTACGAGAAGCAGTCCTCGGGCCGCTACTCCGTCGAGGGCACCGTCACCGACTGGGTCAAGGTCCAGTGGAACGAGGCCCGTTACGGCGCCAACTACTGCGGATCCACCAACTGCCCCTCCGCCTGGGACCTGGTGCGCGACGGCGTCAACCAGTGGGTGAAGGACCAGAAGGCGGCCGGCCGCAGCGACGCCGACATCAAGGCGGAGCTGGCCAAGTACGACCAGTGGGACCGCAACGACTACGACGGCGACGGCAACTTCAACGAGCCCGACGGCTACATCGACCACTTCCAGATCGTGCACGCCGGCGAGGACGAGTCCGCCGGCGGCGGCGCGCAGAAGACCGATGCCATCTGGGCCCACCGCTGGTACGCCTACGGCTCGGACGCCGGCAAGACCGGCCCCGGCAACAACAAGGCCGGCGGCACGCAGATCGGTGACACCGGCATCTGGGTCGGCGACTACACGATGCAGCCGGAGAACGGCGGCCTCGGCGTCTTCGCCCACGAGTACGGCCACGACCTCGGCCTGCCGGACGAGTACGACACCACCGGCACCGGCGAGTCGTCCGTCGCCTACTGGTCGCTGATGTCCTCCGGTTCGTGGCTGGGCCGCGGCAAGGACAGCATCGGCGAGCTCCCCGGCGACATGAGCTCCTGGGACAAGCTGCAGCTCGGCTGGCTGAACTACGACAAGGCGAAGGCGGCGACGAAGTCGACGCACAAGCTGGGCGTGGCCGAGTACAACACCAAGGACAAGCAGGCGGTCGTCGTCGAGCTGCCCAACAAGGCGGTCAAGACCGACGTCGTCAAGCCCGCCGAGGGCTCCAAGCAGTGGTGGGGCGGTCAGGCCGACGACCTGAAGAACACCCTCTCCCGCCCGGTCGACCTCACCGGCAAGTCCAAGGCGAGCTTCGACCTTTCGGCGTGGTGGGACATCGAGGCCAACTACGACTACGCCTACGTCGAGGTCTCCACGGACGGCGGCGCCAACTGGACCCCCGTCGACGGCACGGCCGACGGCAAGTCCATCCCGCGCGACGGCGGCGACAAGCCCGCCCTGACCGGTGTCTCCGGCGCGTACAAGAAGCTGTCGTACCCGCTCGACGCGTACGCGGGCAAGAAGATCGACCTGCGCTTCCGCTACACCACCGACGGCGGCACCACCGGCAAGGGCTTCACGGCCGACGCCATCAGCCTCACCGCCGACGGCGCCACCCTCTTCACCGACGGTGCCGAGGGCGACGACAACGGCTGGACGGCGAAGGGCTTCTCGCGCATCGGCGAGTCCTTCACCAAGGAGTACGCGCAGTACTACATCGCCGAGAACCGCCAGTACGTGTCGTACGACGAGACCCTCAAGTCCGGTCCGTACAACTTCGGCTGGAAGAGCACCCGCCCGAGCTGGGTCGAGCACTACCCGTACCAGAAGGGTCTGCTCATCTGGAAGTGGGACACCTCGCAGGCCGACAACAACGTCGGCGTGCACCCCGGTGTCGGCCGCATCCTGCCGATCGACGCCCACCCGCAGATCGAGAAGTGGGCCGACGGTTCGGTCATGCGCAACCGCTTCCAGGCCTACGACTCGCCGTTCAGCTGGTTCCCCAGCGGCGGCTACACCGTCCACCAGGACGGCGTCGCGACCCGCGTGAAGGGCAAGCTCGGCACGCCGGTCTTCGACGACCGCAAGGGCACCTACTGGAGCAAGGACAACCCGACCGGCGGTGTGCAGGTTACTGACACCAACACCCGGATCAAGATCCTGTGGCAGGCGCCCAGCGGCTCCTCGATGACCGTCCAGGTGGAGCCCTCGGGCAAGTAACCCCCTGACGATCTGCATCCGTGCAGGTCAGAGCCACATCGGCCGTCGCCCCCTAGCGGGCGGCGGCCGATCGCGTTTAGATGACTGCCGTGACGCTGTTATTGACACCCCGGTCCGGGGAGAGGTGACACGGGCATGGCAGGCGGTGGTTTCTGCAAGCTGCCGGGCGGCAGCGTGGTGGTGGCCCTGTACCTTCCGGGCCCGCCCGGCGGGGGTGCGGCGCCGGGTTCGCGCGTGCGGGTGCTCGTGCACGCGGCGAACCGCGCGCGGGCCCTCACCCGCCTGCGGAACCTCGGCCTGCGGGCCGTCTACCTGCGCGGCAACACGGAGCCGCCGACGCCGGACGAGATAACGGCCGTGCTCCACCACCCCGACGGCCTGGTCTGGCGCGCGGCCCCGGACGACGACACGGAGTCCTGGCACCCGATACGCACCCTGCTGCGCAGGGCCCCGGCGGCGTAGCCCGGCGTGCGCCTCACCCGGTGGCGACCACCGGCTTGCCGATGAGCTCGACGCCCGCCTCGCGGAGCTCCTCCAGTGCCCGCTCCGTCGTGCCCGGTGCGACCCCGGCCGTCAGGTCGAGCAGGACCTGCGTGGAGAAACCGGCCCGCGCCGCGTCCAGCGCCGTGGCCCGTACGCAGTGGTCCGTCGCGATGCCGACGACGTCGACCTCCGTGACGCCCCGCTCGCGCAGCCAGTCCGCCAGGGACACCCCGTTCTCGTCGGTGCCCTCGAAGCCGCTGTACGCGGCCGCGTAGGCCCCCTTGTCGAAGACGGCGTCTATCGCCCCGGAGGCGATCACCGGCGCGAAGTTCGGGTGGAAGCCGGACCCCTCCGTGCCGGCGACGCAGTGCGGCGGCCAGGTCGTCTCGTAGTCCGGCTCGGCGGAGAAGTGCGCGCCGGGGTCTATGTGGTGGTCGCGCGTGGCGACGATGTGCCGGTATCCGGGCGTGGCCTCGCCGACGAGGTCGGTGATGGCCGCGGCCACGTCGGCGCCGCCGGCCACTGCGAGGCTGCCGCCCTCGCAGAAGTCGTTCTGCACGTCGACGATGATCAGTGCACGCTGCATGTGCGGATCCTTTGTGGAAGGGCCCTCGGCCGACAGTGCGGATCGCCTCTCTGTGACCGAGGGTAGTGACTTCCGTTGCGCAATGGGAGAGGGACCCGGAGCGGGGGAGGCCCACCGGGCGCGCGGGGAGCGTCAGAGGTACTCGGTGGGGAGTACCGGCTCACCGCGCGAGAGCTGGGTGGCGGAGAGCGGGAGCCCCGCCCGGGCGGCGGTGTGCCGCTCCCGCGCGGCGTCCAGGGGCTCGCGGGCGACGACCTCGCCGCCGCGGACGAGCTCGGTGATCAGCTGGCGCTCCGCGAGCTCCGCCGGTACCGGCCCGGTGCCGATGACCTCGGCCTCGGCCACTCCGCTCGCGTCGGGCCGGCGCGCGGCCCACTTGCGGCCGCCGAGGGAGGTCTTGCCGCCCATGGACTTCTTGGCGACCGGCCGCAGCGGGGCGTCCGGGCCGGGCCCGTCCGCGCGGGCCACGAGCTTGTAGACCATCGAGCAGGTGGGGTGCCCGCTGCCGGTGACCAGCTGCGTGCCCACCCCGTAGGCGTCGACGGGGGCGGCGGCCAGCGAGGCGATGGCGTACTCGTCCAGGTCGCTGGTGACGACGATCTTCGTCTTGGTGGCGCCCAGGTCGTCCAGCTGCTGCCGCACCCGGTGCGCGAGCAGCAGCAGGTCGCCGGAGTCGATGCGGACGGCGCCGAGCTCCGGTCCGGCGATCTCCACGGCGGTCCGGACGGCCTCGGTGACGTCGTAGGTGTCGACGAGCAGGGTCGTGCCCCCGCCGAGCGAGTCGACCTGGGCGGTGAAGGCGTCGCGCTCGCTGTCGTGCAGCAGCGTGAAGGCGTGCGCACTGGTGCCGACGGTCGGGATGCTGTAGCGGAAGCCGGCCGCGAGGTCGGAGGTGGAAGTGAAGCCGCCGACGTAGGCGGCGCGGGCGGCGGCCACGGCCGCGAGCTCGTGGGTGCGCCGGGCGCCCATCTCGATCAGCGGCCGGTCGCCGGCGGCCACGGCCATCCGGGAGGCCGCGGCGGCGACGGCCGAGTCGTGGTTGAGGATCGACAGGATCACGGTCTCCAGCAGCACCGCCTCGGCGAAGGTGCCCTCGACGCGCAGGATCGGCGAGCCGGGGAAGTAGACCTCGCCCTCGGGGTAGCCCCGGATGTCGCCGCGGAAGCGGTAGTCCGCGAGCCACTTCAGGGTCGGCTCGTCGACGATCCGCTGGGCGGCGAGGAAGTCCAGCACGCCGCTGTCGAAGCGGAAGTTCTCCACGGCGTCCAGGACCCGGCCGGTGCCGCCCACGACGCCGTAGCGGCGCCCCTCGGGGAGCCGGCGGGTGAAGACCTCGAAGACCGAGCGGCGGTCGGCGGTGCCGGAGCGCAGCGCGGCCTGCAGCATCGTGAGTTCGTACCGGTCGGTGAAGAGGGCCGTCGACGGAACGTCCACCGGCAGCCTCAAGTCCGCAGCGTTCATGGAACCAGATGCTACCCCCAATCTCGTCAGATTGACGATTTCTCGGCGTCCGGCCGCGCCCGCCCCTCGACGCGCGGCGCGGGGGACCCCGTTTGTGCGCGGCGCCCCCGCGAGTGGCAGCATGGGAAACGTGAGTGTTGCACCGGTCGAGATCGAACGCCCCGAGTCGAGCGAGTCCCCGTACGCGGTGACCGAGCCCGACGTCCCCTGGGTCACACTGGTCCACAACGACCCCGTCAACCTCATGAGTTATGTGACGTATGTCTTCCAGGCGTACTTCGGCTACCCCAAGGACAAGGCCCACAAGCTGATGCTCGACGTCCACCACAAGGGGCGCGCCACCGTCTCCAGCGGCAGCCGCGAAGAGATGGAGCGCGACGTGCAGGCGATGCACGGCTACGGGCTGTGGGCGACGCTGTCGCAGGACCGTTGATGGCCGGCCACTTCGAGCCGCTGTCCGGCGGCGGGGCCGCCGTGGCCCTGGACGAGGTCGAGGTCTCCATCCTGCGCAGCCTGGCGGTGCAGCTCCTGGAGCTGATCGGGCCGGGCGACGACGCCGCGGGCCCCGAGGGCGCCGATCCGCTCGCGCGGCTCTTCGCCGAAGGTCCGAGCGAGCCGCCGTCCGATCCCGCGCTGGCCCGGCTCTTCCCCGACGCCTACGGCGACCCGGGCGCCGAGCAGGACCCGCAGGAGCGCGCGTACGCCGCCGAATTCCGCCGCTACACCGAGAACGACCTGCGCGACCGCAAGCGCGAGGACGCCCTCGCGGTGGTCCGCTCGCTCGACTCGCTCACGGTCGCCGGCGACCGGGCCGCGGTCCTGCGGCTCGCGCCCGAGGACTGCCGGCGCTGGCTCGGCGCGCTCAACGACCTCCGGCTGGCCATCGGCGCGCGGCTGGAAATCGCCCATGACGAGGACAGCGAGCTCCTGCTCCGGCTGCCGGACGAGGATCCGCGCAAGCCGATGGTCATGGCCTATCTCTGGCTCGGTGGCCTGCAGGAATCGCTGGTAGAGACACTTATCGGCTGATCGATCAAAAGCGTCCGGACGTCCGCTCAGGGAAGAATCAAGTCCGGATAACGATCGGATCACCGCAGTGGCGGTTATCGCCCGCCCTTTTCCCCATTGTCCGCATTTCTTTGTGGTGTGCGTCACGAGCCCATGATCGGCATTCAGACGATCTACCGGCCACTCGTGATACATCTTGCCGACCTGCCTCCGTGACGCCACCCATGTTCACGGCGGGAGCGCTGAGCCGGCCGACCGTCGGCACTCGCAGGACTCCATCCGGGGGGATCGGAACCCGATCCGGAGCAACCGGATCGGTATGGAGAAAGGCGCACCACCATGACCTCTGAGCAGGTCGCGGCCCGTACCGCGGACGCAGTCGCGGAATCGGGAGACAAGGGAAGCGGCAAGGCCGTTTCCGAGGGTTACGAGCGGGGACTCGGTAACCGACAGATTCAGATGATCGCCATTGGTGGCGCCATCGGCACCGGCCTCTTCCTCGGCGCGGGGAAGGCCATTTCCAAGGCCGGCCCGAGCCTGATCCTGGCCTATGCGATAGCCGGCCTGGTCATCTTCTTCATCATGCGAGCGCTCGGTGAGCTGCTCATGTACCGCCCGGTGTCGGGCTCCTTCTCGGACTACGCCCGAGAGTTCCTCGGCCCCTTCTGGGGCTATGTGACCGGATGGACGTACTGGCTCTTCTGGGTCGTCACCGGAATCGTCGAGGTGACCGCAGCGGCCTCCTATGTGCAGTACTGGAACCATTCCATTCCGCAATGGGTCTCCGCGCTGGTCTTCACCGTCATCCTGTACTTCGCCAACCTGATCTCCGTGAAGCTCTTCGGTGAGCTGGAGTTCTGGTTCTCGATGGTCAAGGTCACCGCCATCATCGGCATGATCCTCATCGGTATCGGCGTGCTCACCATCGGCTTCTCCGACGCCGGTGACACCGCGACCGTCGCCAACCTCTGGAACGACGGCGGCTTCTTCCCGCACGGCATCGGCAACACCCTGATGACCCTGCAGATCGTGATGTTCGCCTTCCTCGCCGTCGAGCTGGTCGGCGTCACCGCGGGCGAGGCCAAGGACCCGGAGAAGACGCTCCCCAAGGCGATCAACACCGTGCCGTGGCGCATCGCGGTCTTCTACATCGGCGCGCTGATCATCATCCTGGCCGTCGTTCCGTGGGGCGAGTTCATGCCGGGCGTCAGCCCGTTCGTGGCCGCCTTCCAGAAGATCGGCCTGCCCGCCGGCGCCGGCATCGTCAACTTCGTCGTCCTCACCGCGGCGCTGTCGTCCTGCAACTCCGGCATGTACTCCACCGGCCGCATGCTGCGCGACCTCTCGCTCAACGGCCAGGGCCCGAAGTTCTTCGGCCAGCTGACCAAGGGCGGCCTGCCGCTGCGCGGCACCACCTTCTCCGCCGCGCTGATGCTCGTCGGCGTCTGGATCAACTACCAGTGGCCGGGCAAGGCGTTCGACTACGTCGTCTCCTTCGCGACCATCTCCGGCATGTGGGCGTGGATCGTGATCCTCGTCGCCCAGCTGCGCTACCGCCGCAAGGCCAACCGCGGTGAGCTCCCGCAGTCCTCGTTCCGCGCCCCCGGCGCGCCGTGGACCAGCCTCTTCGCCCTCGGCTTCATCCTCATGGTCATCGTGATGATGGGCATCGACAAGGACGCGCGGGTCTCCCTGTACTGCGCCCCCGTCTGGGCGGCGATCATGTGGGTGTCCTACCTCGTCCTCAAGGCCCGCAACCCGCAGGCCTTCGAGCGCAAGGACTACACGCAGGCCGCGCAGGTGGAGACCGAGCAGAAGGTCGAGCAGGTCGCCTGACGGCCTGACGCCCCGCCCCCGCGCCTGACGGCACTGTCCGGCATCCGGGCCCGTCCGTACCACTCCTCGGTACGGGCGGGCCCTTCGCTTTACCCGGGCGAACCCCGCGTGCCTATCCTGGGCCGCATGCTGACCATCACGCAGGACCTGTACGACCGGATCGTCGCGCACGCCCGCGCGGACCACCCCGACGAGGCGTGCGGCGTGGTCGCGGGTCCGGCCGGCAGCGACCGCCCGGAGCGGTTCGTCCCGATGCTCAACGCCGCGCGCTCGCCCACGTTCTACGAGTTCGACTCGGCGGACCTGCTGAAGCTCTACCGCGAGCTGGACGACCGCGACGAGGAGCCCGTGGTCATCTACCACTCGCACACGGCCACCGAGGCCTACCCGTCCCGCACGGACGTCTCGTACGCGGGCGAGCCCGGCGCCCACTACGTGCTCGTCTCCACCGCCGACACCGACGGCGAGGGCCCCTTCCAGTTCCGCTCGTTCCGCATAGTGGACGGCCAGGTGACGGAAGAGGACGTCACCGTGGTGCCTGCTTACTGAGGACAAGGCCTCCGGCGGGCCGCGGCTGTCCGGATGCCGGTACGAACTTCCGGCGGCCGCACACGGAATCGATACGATCGCCCCAGGTGCCCCACCCGCACGCCGACAGGAGCCGCATCATGGCCATCGAGGTCCGCATCCCGACCATTCTCCGCACGTACACCGACGGGCAGAAGGCCGTCGAAGGCAGCGGCGCCACCATCGACGAGCTCTTCAAGGACCTCGACACCCGCCACGCGGGCATCCGCGAGCGCCTGGTCGACGACGCCGCCGGCGGCGAGCTGCGCCGCTTCGTCAACGTCTACCTCAACGACGAGGACGTCCGCTTCCTCGCCGGCATCGCCACCGGGCTCAGCGACGGCGACAGCGTGACGATCCTCCCGGCGGTCGCCGGCGGAATGGCCTGAGCGGCCCGCACATGCGCTACGACAGCCACCTGGCCTCGGTCGGCAACACCCCGCTGGTGCGGCTGCCCAGGCTCTCCCCGTCCGGGTCGGTCCGGATCTGGGCCAAGCTGGAGGACCGCAATCCCACCGGCTCGGTCAAGGACCGCCCCGCCCTGCACATGATCGAGCAGGCGGAGCGGGCCGGGCGGCTGACGCCGGGCTGCACCATCCTGGAGCCCACCTCCGGCAACACCGGGATCTCGCTCGCCATGGCGGCCCGCCTCAAGGGCTACCGCATCGTGTGCGTCATGCCGGAGAACACCAGCGAGGAGCGGCGGCAGCTGCTCGCCATGTGGGGCGCGGAGATCATCTCCTCGCCCGCCGCGGGCGGCTCCAACACCGCCGTCCGCGTCGCCAAGGAGCTCGCCGCCGAGCACGCCGACTGGGTGATGCTCTACCAGTACGGCAATCCCGACAACGCCGGGGCGCACTACGCGGGCACGGGCCCGGAGATCCTCGCCGACCTCCCCGAGATCACCCACTTCGTCGCGGGCCTCGGCACCACCGGCACCCTCATGGGCGTCGGCCGCTACCTGCGCGAGCACAAGCCCGGCGTCAGCATCGTCGCCGCCGAGCCGCGCTACGACGACCTCGTCTACGGCCTGCGCAACCTGGACGAGGGCTTCGTCCCCGAGCTCTACGACGCCTCCGTCCTCACCACGCGCTACTCGGTCGGCTCCGAGGACGCCGTGCGCCGCACGCGCGAGCTCCTCACCGAGGAGGGCATCTTCGCGGGCGTCTCCACCGGCGCCGTCCTGCACGCCGCCCTCGGCGTGGCCCGCAAGGCCGAACGCGCCGGGGAGAGCGCCGACATCGCCTTCGTCGTGGCCGACGGCGGCTGGAAGTACCTCTCGACGGGCATCTACACGGCCCCCACCACGGAAGCGGCCGTGGAGGCGCTGCACGGCCAGCTCTGGGCGTAGACCCCGCCCGCGGCCCCGGGCGGCGGCGGGCCCGGCCCGGGGCCCGCCCAGAAGGGTCCGTACCGGTGACTTCAGCCACAACCCCACCTCGCGGAGGAGCGGCCGTCCCGTTCGCGCTTTACGCTCGACGGACCGCATGGCCCCCCGTCACGAGTCAACGGAGGTTCAGGCCCGCATGAAGCTCACCGTCGTCGGATGCTCGGGGTCGTTCCCGTCCACGGAATCGGCCTGCTCGAGCTACCTCGTAGAGGCCGACGGCTTCCGGCTGCTCCTCGACATGGGCAACGGCGCCCTGGGCGAGCTGCAGCGCCACATCGGTCTGTACGACCTCGACGCCATCCTGCTCTCGCACCTGCACCCCGACCACTGCATCGACATGTGCGGCTACTTCGTGGCCCGCTACTACCGGCACGAGGGCGGCCGCGCCGAGGCCATCCCCGTCTACGGCCCGCGGGACACCGAGCACCGGCTGGCCACGGCGTACGGGGACGTGCCCGACGACTCCTGCATGAGCGAGGTCTTCGACTTCCGCACGCTCACCCCCGGCAGCTTCTCCCTGGGCCCCCTGACCGTCCGCACGGACCGGGTGCGCCACCCCGTGGAGGCCTTCGCCTTCCGCGTCGAGCACGACGGCCGCGCGCTCGTCTACTCCGGTGACACCGGCCCCTGCGAGGAGCTCCACGGCCTGGCCGAGGGGGCCGACCTCCTGCTGTGCGAGGCGTCGTTCACCCACGGCAAGGAGGACATCCCCGACCTCCACCTCAACGGCCGCGAGGCGGGCGAGCACGCCGCGCGGGCCGGTGCGGGGCGGCTGGTCCTCACCCACATCCCGCCCTGGACGGATCCCCTGACCAACCTCCGCGACGCCCGGGCGGTCTACGACGGGCCGGTCGAACTCGCACGGGCCGGAGCCGTGTACGAGCTCTGAATTTCTCTGTTTTCCAGGGCCGATAAGGAAAAGCCCCCGGAATCCCATGGATTCCGGGGGCTTTTACTGGTGTTTTAGCGTCACGCCTTCAATTCGGCGGACTCTTCCTCGGACTCGCGGCCCGGGGTCTTGAGGTCGAACTTCGTGATGGCGAAGCGGAAGACCACATAGTAGATCGCGGCGAAGCACAGGCCCACGAGGACGAGCATCCACGGCTTCGAGGCGATGCCCAGGTTCAGCAGGAAGTCGATGACGCCGGCCGAGAAGCCGAAGCCGTCCTTCATGCCGAGCGCCCAGGTCAGCGCCATCGAGACACCGGTCAGCACCGCGTGGATCGCGTAGAGCAGCGGCGCGACGAACATGAACGTGAACTCGATCGGCTCGGTCACGCCGGTGACGAAGGCGGTGAGCGCGAGGGAGAACATCATGCCGCCGACGACCTTGCGGTTCTCGGGGCGGGCGCAGTGCACGATCGCGAGGCAGGCGGCCGGCAGCGCGAACATCATGATCGGGAAGAAGCCGGTCATGAACTGGCCGGCGTTCGGGTCACCGGCGAGGAAGCGGGCGATGTCGCCGTTGACGGTGCCCTTGGGGCCCTCGTACGAACCCGCCTGGAACCACGGGAAGGAGTTGAGCAGGTGGTGCATGCCGACCGGGATCAGACCGCGGTTGGCGACACCGAAGATGCCCGCGCCGACCGCGCCGGAGCCGACCAGCCACTCGCCGAAGTTGTGCAGACCCGTGCCGAGCACCGGCCAGATGTAACCGAAGACGACGCCGATGAGCAGACCCGCGAAGGACGACAGGATCGGCACCAGGCGGCGGCCGCCGAAGAAGCCCGCCCAGTCCGGCAGCTTGGTGCGGTAGAAGCGCTGGTATATCAGCGCCACCACGAGGCCCATCACGACGCCGCCGAGGACCTTGGCGTCGACGGCCTGCTCCACCATGGCGACCTTGTGGTCGACCACGGCCTCCTTCTTCGGGAGGCTGCCGTCGGTGAAGGTGCCCAGGACCTTGCTGAAGACCAGGTAACCGGCCACGGCGGCCAGCGCCGTCGAGCCGTCCGACTTCTTCGCGTAGCCGATCGCGACACCCACGGCGAACAGCAGCGCCATGTTGTCGAGGATCGCGCCGCCGCCGGCCGACATAAATTCGGCGATCTTGTTGAGGAACGCCGGGAGGGACTCCTTGCCCAGCATGTCGCCCTGGCCGAGGCGGACCATCAGCGCGGCGGCGGGGAGCACCGCGACCGGCAGCATCAGGCTGCGCCCGATACGCTGGGCAATCGCCATGGCGCCGGCGCCGAACTTCTTCTTCTCCGGCTTCTCCGGCGCAGCGGCGTCGTCAGGCGCCGCCTTTGCCGCCTTGGCGCTCTTACTCATCGGATTCCTCCAGGTGAGGCGGGCGCTCGGGGGAAGGGGGACGGCCCGCTTTTGGTCTACACCACTCAGTGGTTTAGACCTGTTGTAGCACGTGAGTACGGGATAAAGGAATCCGTACTTCCCGGTGGCTTCGGACACAGCTCGGACACGGCTCGGACGCGGCTGCGGGAACGCGGAAAAGGCCCCCGGAACCGAGTGGTCCGAGGGCCCGCGTCCGGTGACGGACTGCGATTACTCCTTCACGTTCCCGCGCTCCATCTCCTCCGCGAGCTCTTCCGGCTCACGCCCCGGAGTCGGCAGGTCGAACTTCGTAATCGCGAACCGGAAAATCGCGTAGTAGACGACGGCGAAGCACAGCCCGATCGGAATGATCAGCCACGGCTTGGTCGCCAGCCCCCAGTTGATCACGTAGTCGATCAGGCCCGCCGAGAAGCTGAACCCGTCGTGCACCCCCAGCCCCCAGCTCACCGCCATCGACACGCCCGTCAGCAGCGCGTGCACCGCGTACAGCAGCGGCGCGATGAAGAGGAACGAGTACTCGATGGGCTCGGTGATGCCCGTGACGAACGACGTCAGGCCCACCGAGAGCATCATGCCCGCCACCTCCTTGCGCCGGTGCGGCTTCGCGCAGTGCGCGATCGCCAGCGCCGCCGCGGGCAGCGCGAACATCATGATGGGGAAGAAACCCGTCGTGAACTGGCCCGCGTGCGGGTCGCCCGCCAGGAAGCGGTTGATGTCGCCGTGCACCACCGTGCCGTCCGGCTTCGTGTAGTCGCCGAACTGGAACCACATGAACGTGTTCAGGAACTGGTGCAGGCCCACCACCAGCAGCGCCCGGTTCGCGACGCCGAAGACGCCCGCACCCGTCGCGGACAGGTCCGACAGCCACTTGCTGAAGCTCGTCAGCGCGTCACCCACCGGCGGCCAGACGAACAGGCAGACCACCGCGAACAGCAGCGCGACGAACGACATCAGGATCGGCACCAGCCGGCGGCCGTTGAAGAAGCCCAGCCAGTCCACCAGCCGCACCCGGTGGAAGCGCATCCAGAACCACGCGCTCAGCAGGCCGATCACGATGCCGCCGAAGACCCCCGGGTTCTGGAAGCTCGCCGGGGCCGCCGTGCCGCCCGTCGAGACGCACACCCCGCTCCACAGCCCCGCCCCGCCGAACGTCGTCTCCTGCGGGCAGTCCTCCGGGAACTGGTGCAGCACCGAGAAGTAGACGAGGAAGGCCACCACGGCGGCCAGCGCCGTCGAGCCGTCCGCCTTCTTCGCCATCCCGATCGCCACGCCCACGCAGAACAGCAGCGGCAGGCCCAGCGCCGAGTCCAGCAGCGCGCCGCCCGCGCCCGCGAAGACCTTCGCCACGTCCGTCCAGCCCAGCCCGTCCGCGCCGAAGACGTCCGGCTGGCCGAGCCGGTTCAGGATGCCGGCGGCCGGGAGCACCGCGATCGGCAGCTGGAGGCTGCGGCCCATCTTCTGCAGGTTCGAGAAGAGGGTCTGCCGGCGCTCCCGCCACCGGCTCTGCCCCGGTGCCGCCGTGGCGTCCGTGCTCATCTGCGTCCTCCCGGCCGCCGCGCCCCGGCGACGGCCCGCTCGGTGTGTGCCGCATACTGGTGTAGACCACTTATGCGGGGTGGTGGGTGAGGCCATCATTTGCCGGATGGCGGACATCTGCCCGCATAGTTGGGCTGAACGTGGTTTACCGTGTGGAAGCCGGTCGGTGGTACCGCCGAAGGGCCGAAGACAACCAGGAGTGCACATGGCCAGCAAGGCTGAGAAGATCGTCGCCGGCCTCGGCGGCATCGACAACATCGAGGAGATCGAGGGCTGCATCACCCGTCTCCGCACCGAGGTCGCCGACCCGGAGCTGGTCGACGAGGCCGCGCTCAAGGCCGCCGGCGCCCACGGCGTCGTCAAGATGGGCACCGCCATCCAGGTCGTCATCGGCACCGACGCCGACCCGATCGCCGGTGAGATCGAAGACATGATGTGAGCCGCTGAGGCTCCCGCCGCAGGGCCCCGCCCCGGAGCGGGCGCGCCGTCGCCGAGTGCGGCGCCGCCGCCCACCGGAACGGGGCCCTTCGCGTTCCCCCGATGCCAGTAGGCTCATCACCATGTCTCGCATCGACGGCCGCACGCCCGACCAGCTCCGCCCCGTGACCATCCAGCGCGGCTGGAGCAAGCACGCCGAGGGCTCCGTCCTCATCTCCTTCGGAGACACCAAGGTCTTCTGCACCGCCAGCGTCACCGAGGGCGTCCCCCGCTGGCGCAAGGGCTCCGGCGAGGGCTGGGTCACCGCCGAGTACTCGATGCTGCCCCGCTCCACCAACACCCGCGGCGACCGCGAAGCCGTCCGCGGCAAGATCGGCGGCCGCACCCACGAGATCTCCCGCCTCATCGGCCGCTCCCTGCGCGCCGTCATCGACTTCAAGGCCCTCGGCGAGAACACCATCGTCCTGGACTGCGACGTCCTCCAGGCCGACGGCGGCACCCGCACCGCCGCCATCACCGGCGCCTACGTCGCCCTCGCCGACGCCATCGCCTGGGCCCAGGCCAAGAAGCTCGTCAAGCACGGCCGCCGGCCCCTGACCGGGACGGTCAGCGCCGTCAGCGTCGGCATCGTCGACGGCGTCCCCCTCCTCGACCTCTGCTACGAGGAAGACGTCCGCGCCGAGACCGACATGAACGTCGTCTGCACCGGCGACGGCCGCTTCGTCGAGGTCCAGGGCACCGCCGAGGCCGAGCCCTTCGCCCGCGAAGAGCTCAACGCCATCCTCGACCTCGCCGTCACGGGCTGCAGCGCACTCGACGCCGCCCAGCGCGAGGCGCTCGCGGCCACGCTGTAAGGCGACGCCGTAAGCGGAGGCTCCAGGCAACCGCCGGAGGGATCCGGAGCGTTCCTACGGGCGTACGGCCGGGAAGACCGGGCCGTACGCCCGTAGCAGTACTCACAGGGGAGGGACCCTCATGCCCGCACGCAAGGCAGCGCTGGCACTGGCCACCGCAGCACTCGTCGCCGTACCGCTCGCCGCCGGCTGCTCCACCGCCCAGAAGGCCGTCGACTGCGCCCGCCTCGGCCTCGAGATATCCAACGACGTCGACGACCTCCAGCGCAGCGTCACCGACACCGCGACCGGCACCGACGACGCGGGCAAGATCCTCGACAACCTCGAGAAGGACACGAGGAAGCTCAAGGACAAGACGAGCAACGTCGACGTCGGCAAGGCCCTCGACCACCTCCTAAAGGCCGTCGGCAACGTCCGGGACGCCCTGCGCGACGACAAGAACCCCGACCTCACGCCGCTCACGGACGCCGCCGGGGAGCTGTCGAAGGTGTGCACGTCGAAGTAGGCGGGGGACGGGCCGGGATAATCACCCCATGAAGCGCCTGATCCTCGCCACCCGCAACGCCAACAAGGTCACCGAGCTCCGCGCCATCCTGGAGGCGGCCGGCCTCGACGTCGAACTCGTCGGCGCCGACGCCTACCCCGAGATCCCCGACGTCAAGGAGACCGGCGTCACCTTCGCCGAGAACGCCCTCCTCAAGGCCCACGCCCTCGCCGAGGCCACCGGCTTCCCGGCCGTCGCCGACGACTCCGGTCTGTGCGTCGACGTCCTCGGCGGCGCCCCCGGCATTTTCTCCGCCCGCTGGGCCGGCGCCCACGGCAACGACAAGGCCAACCTCGACCTCCTCCTCGCCCAGCTCGGCGACATCGCCGACGAACACCGCGGCGCCCACTTCGCCTGCGCCGCCGCGCTGGCCCTCCCGGACGGCACGGAGCGCGTGGTCGAAGGCCGCCTGGAAGGCACCCTCCGCCACGAACCCGCAGGCGGCGGCGGCTTCGGCTACGACCCGATCCTCCAGCCCCTGGGCGAAACCCGCACCTGCGCCGAACTCACCGCAGACGAAAAGAACGCCATCAGCCACCGCGGCAAGGCCTTCCGCGACCTGGTCCCGGCGGTCCGGGAACTGCTGGGCTGAGCTGTCCGTACGACGACGGCCTGGCTCGCTGGTGTGCGAGCCAGGCCGTCGTCATCGGTACGCCCGGTCGGATTCGAACCGACAGACACGACCACCTAAAGATCGCCGCTCAGCCCTTGGCGTACGGGCGCGTGTACCGCGCCCTACTTTACTGCTTGAACCTGACGGTTGGGGAAGAGCGGCGACTTACGAGGGTCGTCGTCGGCCTCCTCGGCACCACGTGCTGGTGACCGCATGGCAATTGGGACAGAGAAGCCGGAGGTTCTCTCGGCGGTCGTCGCTCCAGTCGCCATTGACGTGATCGATCTCCAGGGTCATGGGCTTGCCGTGCCACACGGGACCGGTTCCGCAGCGGGCACACTCTTGTGGCACGCCGATCTCGTTCAAGGCCCGGCGGAGCAGCACCGTCCTGGTCCGGCGTTGACCGCTGTGCTTGACGAGCAGGTCCTCCGGGGGTCTTCTGGGAGTCGGGCCAGGTTTGCCGCGTTGGTGCGCCTGACCGAGAAAGTGAGAAGTGATGAGGCCGTCCTCGGCTATCCACTGACGCAACCGGGAGCGTTGTCCGGCAGTGTCCCGTCGGCCGAGCCGCCTCAGCGTTTCAGCGATGGACAGGGACTGGGCCACCGCGTTACGCAGGGCGTCGGGGCATGGCCTGCTTCTGCGTGCGCCGCTGCTCATCGGTCCTCACCACCAGCGGGTGCTGCACTGCGCGCAGCGACGTGGCGTGCCTTTCCTCGACCACGGTACGTGTCCGTCGTCGAGTGGCAGTTGGGGCAGAGCAACCGTAGGTTCTCGATGCGATTGTTGCGCCAGTCGCCATCGATGTGGTCGACCTCCAGGGGAAGCGGAATGCCCTGCCACACGGCGTCGATGCGGCACAGGGCACAGCGGTCGGCAACGCCGAGTGCCAGCATCGCTTTCTTGAGGCGACAGCTCTGTTCACGACGAGCCTCGGGCGCCGTCTGCACCGTGAGCAGTTCCTCCAGGGAGCGCTTCCGCTTCCTGCCTTTCGAGACAGGAGCGACAAAATGTGAGGTGTCGATGCCGAATGCCCGGATCCGGCGACTGACGTGGGTGTGCTGCCCGCCCACGACTTCGACGCCCAAATGGCGTAGGACCTCGTAGGTGGTGGACGACGCCGCCACCGCGGATTCGAGGATCTCCTTGGTCCAGCGGCCCCCTTCGCGCTCGAAGTGGGACGTGTCCACCCCCAGCTTCCTCATGCGCTCGCGTAAATATCTCCGCCGGGAACTCCCCGGGGCCACCCCCAGCTTCTCCAGCGCCTCCGATAACGTCCGTGAAGATCCCGCCGCCTCCGCCAGGACCTCTCGGGTGTACGGGCTGACAGGCATGGCGCCCCCTGCGTCGATGTGATGCAACCGCGCATCCGTGCGCAGCCTCGAACTCATCAACGAAACGCCTGACCGGTGGTTACGCCAATGGTGCGAACCATCAGAACTTCGGTTCGGGGGACTGGGAGGTGATGATTTCTTCCGCTTCCTCCTTCGTGGCCACCGCCGGCGGCGAGCCCTCCAGGGGACGGCGGGCCGTTTCGCGCATGAAGGCGACGGCGACCATGCCGATCAGCGCCGCGCCCGCCGTGTAGAACGCCGGTGTCATGTCGCTGCCCGTCGCGTGGATCAGGGCCGTGATCACCAGGGGGGTCGTGCCGCCGAACAGGGACGTGGAGATGTTGTAGCCGATGGCCAGGGAGCCGTAGCGGACGTGGGTGGGGAAGAGGGCGGGGAGGACGGCGGACATCGTGCCGAGGAGGCACACCAGGGGCAGGCCGAGCATCAGCATGCCGCCGAGGACCGCCGCGAGGCTGCCCTGCTTGAGCAGCAGGAACGCCGGGGCGGACAGCGCGAGGAAGCCGCCCAGGCCCGCCATGAGCAGCGGCTTGCGGCCGATGCGGTCGCTGAGCCGGCCCACGCAGGTGATGACGGCCATCAGCAGGATCATCGTGGCGACGAGGATCGCCAGGCCGTGCGTGTCGTCGTAGCCGAGCTGGTCGGTGAGGTACGTCGGCATGTACGACAGCAGCATGTAGTCGGTGATGCCGTACGCCCCGGCCAGGACGACGCACAGCAGGAGCCGCGCCCACTGCGCCGTGAAGATCTCCTTGAGTTCGGTGCCGCCGGTCTCCTCGTCCTCCTCCAGCTTCTGGAAGGCGGGGGTGTCCTCCAGCCGCATCCGCAGGTAGAGCCCGACGAGGCCGAGCGGGCCGGCGACGAGGAAGGGGATCCGCCAGCCCCAGTCCGTCATGGCGTCCCCGCCGAGGGCGGAGGTCATGGCGGTGACGAGGCCCGCCGCGCCGACGTAGCCCGCCAGGGTGCCGAATTCGAGGAAGCTGCCGAAGTAGCCGCGGCGCTTGTCCGGGGCGTACTCGGCGATGAACGTCGCGGCGCCCCCGTACTCGCCGCCGGTGGAGAAGCCCTGCAGCATCCGGAAGCAGATCAGCAGCACCGGTGACCAGAAGCCGATGGCCGCGTACGAGGGGATGAGGCCGATGGCGAAGGTGCCGGAGGCCATCAGCACCATCGTCAGGGCCAGGACGCGCTTGCGGCCGATCCGGTCGCCGAGCGGGCCGAAGAACATCCCGCCCAGCGGCCGGACGAGGAAGGCCACGGCGAAGGTGGCGAGCGAGGACAGCAGGCGCACCGTGTCGTTCCCTGAGGGGAAGAAGACGTCCCCGAGGGTGACGGCGAGGTAGCTGTAGATGCCGAAGTCGAACCACTCCATGGCATTGCCGAGCGCCGCCGCCTTGACCGCCCGTCTGACCGTGCGCTCGTCCGTGACGGTGATGTCCGTGCGCCGCAGCCGCGGGTTGCGGCGGCGGGCGACGGCCCGGAAGAGGGCCGGGTGTCGTCTGACGGCGGCCGGGTCGTGTGCGGCGTTCCCGGCTTCGGTGCTGCTGCCGTTGGGCACGGCTCGGCCCCCTCATGCTCGCGCGGCGATGTGTACGGGCCTGCGTCTGCGCGCTGCGCCGCGGCTCAAACCGGTGCGGTCGCCGATAGGGAGATTGGTCACGCCCGGAGTCCGGCGTGCCCCGGAAGCTGATATAGGCATGAAGGGAACGCGCGGCCCGATTTCACCGTCCCTCACAGCGGGGACGTTCAGCCGGACCCACGAACACCGGAAAGACCAGAGAGAGGGCCGATGGCCGACCGTGTTGCGCCCCGTCGCCCCGGCATGCGCACCGCCTTGGCGATCTTCGTGGCGGTGACGGTGGTGGCGCTCGGCTGCGTGTGGTTCAGCCAGGCCCAGGACCGTTCGGGCACGGTCGGCGACGCCCCGAAGACGGCGGCCGCGCAGCGGGCCCTGCCCGCCCGGGACACGCCGCGGGCGATGCCGGAGACGGTGGCGCCGACGGAGATGCCGGGCGTGCGCGAGTGCGGCGTCGGCACGCCGGTCGTGGAGCCGAAGATCATCACGCTGAACTGCTCGAACGCCGGGGTGGTGGCCAGCGACATCAAGTGGGACTCGTTCTCCGCGGACGGCGCGGCCGGCACCGGTGTCGTGCTGGTCTCGGGCGCGTCGGGCGGTGGTTCCCCGGCCTCCTTCCCGGCGCGGCTGCGGCTGTACGACGTCACGAAGGTCGGCGGGATGCTGGCCTTCACGGGCATCGAGGTCAGTTACACGGGCGCCACCCCGCATGCGAAGGCGAAAGAGGTGTACACGATCGCGTGATGGGTATCCGTGGCCGGATCGCCCTCGCGATCTCCTTCGTCACCGCGCTCGCCGTCGTGGTGCTGGGGCTGGCCGTGCACCACATCTCCGCGGCGGAGCGCGACCGGCAGGCCCAGGCCTACCAGGACGACCTGCTGAGTTCGGCCCTGCAGATCTACCAGCGCGACAGCACCCTCGCCCTGGGCGCCCAACTGGACGACGCGGCGCTGCCGTTCCCGCTGGCGCACGCGGTGGCGCGCGGCCGCTCGGGCACGTACATCAGCGGCGGGGACGACCCGCGGGTGTGGGCGGCGACGGCGGTCGGCGGCGACAAGGTGCTGTCGGTGTCGGCGCCCTACCCGGACCGGGACCCGCTGATGACGGCGCTGGACAAGGCGCTGCTGGTGGCGGGCGCGGCGACGGTGGCGCTGATGGCGGTGGTCGCCTGGTTCGTGGCGCAGAGCCTGTCGCGGCGGCTGCGGCTGAGCGCGGCCGCGGCCCGGCGGATAGCGGCGGGCGAGCCGCCGGACGCGGAGGCGCTGGCCGCGGGCGGCCGGGACGAGGTCGCGGAACTGGGCCGCTCGGTGCATCACATGGCGACGTCGCTGGCGGCGCGCGTGGAGGCGGAGCGGGAGTTCACGGCGGACGTGGCGCACGAGCTGCGGACGCCGGTGGCGGGGCTCGTGGCCTCGGCGGAGCTGCTGCCGCATCCGCGGGCGGTGGAGATGGTGCGCGAGCGCGCGCAGACGATGCGGGTGCTGGTGGAGGACCTGCTGGAGGTCTCCCGCCTGGACGCGGGCCGCGAGCGCGCCCAGCTGGACGCGGTGGAGCTGCCGTCGCTGGTGCGCGGGATCGTCAAGCGGGCGCGGGGCCAGCGCGGCGTGGACGACGTGGCGATCGAGGTGGTCGGCGAGGGCCGGATCGTGGCGACGGACGCCCGCCGCGTGGAGCGCATCCTGGTGAACATCCTGGCCAACGCGGCCAAGCACGGGAAGCCGCCGATCGAGGTCACGGTGGAGGGCACGCGGATCGTGGTCCGCGACCACGGCGACGGCTATCCGCCGGACCTGGTGGACCAGGGCCCGCGGCGTTTTCGCACGGCGGCCCCGGAGCGCGGCACCGGCCACGGTCTGGGGCTGACGATCGCGGTCGGGCAGGCGGTGGTGCTGGGGGCCCGGCTGGAGTTCGGCACGGCGGAGGGCGGGGGCGCGCGGGCGGTTCTGGACCTTCCGGAGTCGGATCCGGATCCGGGTCCGGAGCCGCCCGCGGCGAGCGAGTGAGGGGTCCTGCGGGCGGTCCTACAGGCCCAGGTCCTTGATGATCTTCGCTACGTGCCCCGTGGCCTTCACGTTGTAGAGCGCGCGCTCGACACGGCCCTCCTCGTCGACGATCACCGTCGAGCGGATCACCCCGGTCACGGTCTTCCCGTACAGCTTCTTCTCGCCGAAGGCGCCGTAGGCCTCCAGGATCTTCTTCTCCGGGTCGCCGACGAGCGTGACGGCCAGGCTCTCCTTCTCGCGGAACTTCGCGAGCTTCTCCGGCTTGTCGGGGGAGACGCCGATCACGTCGTAGCCGTGGCCGGCGAGGAAGTCGAGGTTGTCGGTGAAGTCGCAGGCCTGCTTGGTGCAGCCGGGGGTGAGCGCGGCGGGGTAGAAGTAGACGATCACCTTGCGGCCCTTGCGGTCCGCGAGCGAGACCGGGTTGCCGTCGGCGTCGGGAAGGGTGAAGGCGGGGGCGGTGTCGCCGGGCTGCAGTCGCTCGCTCATGGCTCTCCTCGGGTCGTGGGCCTGCGTCCCGAGCGTAGTCACCGGCCCGATCGGGGGTGCCGCGGGGCACGGGGTCCGGCGAGCTGACAGACTGTCGTCATCACTCATCATCACTCTTATCGAGACGACGGAGGCAGCGCGGTGTCGGATGCCAGGACCCCTGCGCAGATCGAGGCGGACATCGCCCGCAGGCGGAACGAGCTCGCCGTGACGCTCGACGAGATCGGCGTGCGGATGCACCCGAGCACGATCGTGGGCGACGCGAAGGCGAAGCTCGCCGCGAAGGTGGACCACACCGCGGGCCGTGCCTGCGCGGCGGCGCACCGGCTGGTGTCGGACGCGAAGGCGAGCCTCACCACGGAGGAGGGCGCTCCGCGCCTGGAGCGGATCGTGCCGGTGGCGATGGTCGCGGTGGGTGTGATCGGGCTGATCGCCGTATCGTCGCGGCGCCGCGGGGCGTAGGTCACATCCACGGATCCGTGATCCGTGGCGGCGGGGCGGGGTGCGGGCGGGTACGGTCGTCTGCGTGAGTACGAACCCCACCCACGACAAGCTGCCCATCCGGATGCTGCACGACCGTGTGCTGGTCCGGACCGATATCCCGGAAGGCGAGCGCCGGTCCTCCGGCGGCATCGTCATTCCCGCGACGGCGGCGGTGGGCCGCCGGCTGGCCTGGGCCGAGGTCGTGGCGGTCGGGCAGAGCGTGCGCACGGTGGAGCCGGGCGACCGGGTGCTGTACGACCCGGAGGACCGGGCCGAGGTGGAGGTCCGGGGGGTCGCGTACGTGCTGATGCGCGAGCGTGATCTGCACGCCGTGGCCGCGGAGCGGCTGGAGGGCTCGGAGGACTCCACGGGGCTTTACCTCTGACCTGTCCCTTTGAGTTTGCTACCGTCGGAGAAACCCGACGAGACGCGCCGTACCGGGTCAGGACAAGACGACGCACCCCTGGAAGCTCTCGTCCACGGAGGTGCCGTCATGGCATGGGTCCTGCTCGCCGTCGCCGGTCTGCTCGAGGTCGGCTGGTCGATCGGCATGAAGTTCACCGAAGGGTTCACCCGGCTGTGGCCGAGCGTGTTCACCATCGCGGGTATCGCTGCCAGCATGCTGCTGCTGTCGCAGGCGGCGAAGACCCTCCCCATCGGTACGGCCTACGGCGTCTGGGTCGGTATCGGCGCGGCCGGTGCGGCGGTCCTGGGCATGCTGGTCCTGGGCGAGCCGGCCACGGCCGCGCGGATCTTCTTCATCTGCCTGCTGCTGGTGGCCGTCGTGGGTCTGAAGGCGACCTCGGGCCACTAGACGGCGCTCTCAGTAGTCGCCCAGCAGGTCCCGGTCCAGGCCCGGGACGCCCTTCGGCTCGTTCGGGATGAAGGTGGGGATGCCCGGCAGGGACGGCGGTGACGGCGGCCCCGTCGGGAAGCCCGTCGGCGGCCCGGTCGGCGGCAGCGGCGGGAAGGACGGCGGCTCCGGCAGCGTCGGCGGGGCCGGCTCCGTGGGCGGCGCGGAGGTCTCCGGCGGCGCCGAGGTGACCGGCGGCTCCAGGGTCGGGATGCGGGCGCCGCTCTCCAGCTCCAGGTCGAAGTCCTTGGCCGGGCTGCCCGCGAGGGCGGCGGCGGTGTAGGAGGCCCAGATGTCGGCGGGGAAGCCGCCGCCGTTGATGCGGGCCTGCCCCGCGGCCCCGTAGAGCGACTTGTGCTCGCCGGTGTCGGAGTCCTGGCCCATCACGGCGACGACGGTCGCCAGGTCGGGGGTGTAGCCGGCGAACCAGGCGGCCTTGTCGTCCTCGGCGGTGCCGGTCTTGCCCGCTGCGGGCCGCCCCGCGGCCTGCGCGCCCCGGCCGGTGCCGTTGTCGACGACGCTCTCCAGGATCGAGGTCGTGGTGTCGGCGGCCGTGCGCGTCACGGCCTGCTTGACGTCCGTGGAGGGCAGCGGGACGATCTCGGCGCCCTTGGAGACCTTGTCGACCATGGTGAACGCGCCGTGCCGCCCGTGGTTGGCGAGCGTCGCGTACGCCTGGGTCATGTCGAGGACGCTGGCGTTGGCGACGCCGAGCGCGATGGAGGGGGTGGCCGTCAGGTCGGGGGTGTTCTCGGGGATGCCGAGGGCGACGGCGGTGTCCTTGACCTTGGCCGGGCCGACGTCCTGGGCCATCTGGGCGTAGACGGCGTTGACGGACAGGTCGGTGGCCTTGGTGACGGTGATCCGCCCGTAGGAGATGTCGTCCTCGTTGGCGGGGGCGTAGCCGACGGGCCCGTCCGGCCCCTGCACGGGGCGCTTGTTGGTCCCGTCGTAGAGCGTGTACGGGGTGATGGTGCGCCCGTCCTGCGTGGACGCGTCGTTGGCGACCGCCGAGGTGAAGACGAACGGCTTGAAGGTCGAGCCGACCTGGAAGTCGCGGCGGGTGGCGTTGTTGACGAACTGCTTGGTGTAGTCGATGCCGCCGTAGAGGGCGACGACCCGGCCCGTGCGCGGGTCGATGGAGGCGCCGCCGGCCCGTACGTACCGGTCGACCGTGCGGTTGTCGCTGAGCTCGTCCATCAGCTGTTTCTGCACCGCGTTGACGAAGGCCGTTTGCTTCTTCTTCTCGACGGTGGTGGTGATGCGGTAGCCGCCGCGGGCGAGCGTCTGCTCGTCGACGATCTTGTTGCTGGTGAGGTAGTCCTTGACGGCCTCCACGAGATAGCCGCGCTGGCCGGACATGCCGAGGCGCGCCCGCGCCTTGCCGGGCGCGGGGAACTTCATGGCGTTGCGCTCGTCCTGGGTGAGCCACTTCTTCTTGACCATGCCGTCGAGGACGTAGTTCCAGCGGGCGGTGGCGCGCGCCTGGTTCTCGGGGTGGGCGCCGACGTCGTAGAGGCTGGGGGCGTTGAGGAGCGTGGCGAGGTAGGCGCCCTCGGCGGTGTTCAGCTTGTCGGAGTCCTTGCCGTAGTACGCCTGGGAGGCGGCCTGGATGCCGTAGGCGTTGCGGCCGAAGTAGCTGGTGTTCAAATAGCCTTCGAGGATGTCGTCCTTGCTCTCCTCGCGGTCCAGCTTGATGGCGATGAAGAATTCCTTCACCTTGCGGGTGATGGTCTGCTCCTGGCCCAGGTAGTAGTTCTTCACGTACTGCTGGGTGATGGTGGAGCCGGACTGCTTGCCCTTGCCGGTGACGGTGTTCCAGGCGGCGCGCAGCATCGCCTCGGGGTTCACGGCGGACTCGGAGTAGAAGTCGCGGTCCTCGGCGGCGAGCACGGCGTGCTGCACGGTGCGGGGCACCTTGCTGAGCGGCACGCTCTCGCGGTTGACCTCGCCGTCGCGCGCCAGCTGGCTGCCGTCGGCGTAGAGGAAGACGTTGCTCTCGGCGACGGCGGCCTGGTTGGCGGCGGGGATCTGCACGAGCATGTAGCCGGCGATGAGGCCGCCCGCGACGAGGAGGACGACGAGCAGGAAGCCGCCCAGCACCATCCGCCAGGTGGGCAGGAGGCGCCGCCAGCCGGTGCGGCGGGGGCGGTTGCCGTTTCCGTTCGCGCCGCCGCCGTTGCCGCCCCTGCCGCCGTCGCCGCCGGGGCGGTCCGGCCGCCCCGGCGTCCCGGCCCGGCCGCCGTGCCCGCCGCGTCCCGGGCCGCCGGTCTCCCTGGGCGCCCAGCCCGCCGGTGCGCCACGGCCGCCCCCGGCGGCCCGCTGTGCGTGCTCGTCGCTCATGTCTGTAGGGACTCCTCGGCCGCCGCCGTTGGTTCGGTCACGGCGGCGCGGTCTCGTGGCGGGCGGTCCGCTGTGCTTCGTACACGTCGTACATCCCGTCGAACACTGTCGCATCATGCGTTCCGCGCCATGGCACGTTCCGCACACCGGGCGGACCCGGCTCGGCCGTCCGGGCCAGGCGCCGGCCACTCCGGGGGGTGAAATCCGGGGCCGACGCTGCCGAGGTTCAACGACCGGATGCGGTACGAGATGCGCCCCGACGGGGCCGTTGCGGTGAATGTCCCCTCTCGCGCACCTCTCGCGCACAGCCCCGAATCGATTCTTCCGCTCGCTACGCTGTTCGTATGATGAGCGAACTCCCTGACATGAGGGCCTCCGACGCGGAGCGGGAGCGCGTCGCCGAGGCCCTGCGCGAGGCCGTCGCCGAGGGCCGGCTGACCATGGAGGAGTTCGAGGAACGGCTGGATGCGGCCTACAAGGCGCGCACCCACGGCGATCTGGAGCCGCTCGTCCGCGACCTGCCGGCCCCCGCTGCCGCCGCCGTCTCCCTCACCAAGCCCGCGGGCGCGGCGCCCGCGTCCGCGGCGCAGGACTGGGCGGGGCGCATCGGCGGCCCCGCCGGCGGCACCGTGGCCATCGGCATCATGGGCGGCTTCCAGCGCCGGGGCGCCTGGACCGTGCCCCGCCGCTTCACCGCCTTCACCTTCTGGGGCGGCGGCGAGATCGACCTGCGCGAGGCGCGCTTCGAGGACCGCGAGATCGTCATCCGCTGCATCGCCGTCATGGGCGGCATGCAGGTCGTCGTGCCGCCGGACCTCGACGTGCACGTCGGCGGCATCGGCATCATGGGCGGCTTCGACGACAAGGCCTCGGGCCCGGGCACCCCGGGCTCACCGCGCGTCCGCGTCACCGGCTTCGCCTTCTGGGGCGGGGTCGGGGTGGACCGCAAGGTCACGCGCGAGGAGCGGCGCAGGCTCCGCGAGGAGCGGCGCGAGCGGCGGCGGCTGGACCGCGAGGAGCGGCGCAGGCCGCCGCTCGAGTAGGGCGCCGGTCGCTTGGGTCACAGGGCGGCGGCGGCCTGCCCCTTGAGCGTCTCCAGGTCGATCGTGCGCGCCATCGCCTCGTACCCCGCGTCGCTCGGGTGCAGGTGGTCCCCCGAGTCGTACGCCGGGAGGAGCTGCTCCGGGTTCTGCGGGTCCCGCAGCGTGCGGTCGAAGTCCACGACCGCGTCGAAGACGCCGCCCGCGCGGATGATCTGGTTGACGCCCTGGCGCGTGATCTCCTGGCGGTCCACCGCGCCCTTGTGCCCGCCGAACGGCATCAGCGTCGAGCCGACCACCCGCAGGCCGCGCGCGTGCGCCCGCTGCACCATCGCCCGCAGCCCGTTGACGATCTGCTGCGGGTCCTCCACCTGCGGCTTGCGCAGGATGTCGTTGATACCGAGCGCCATGACGACGACGCGCGCACCCGTACGGCCCAGCACGTCGCGGTCGAAGCGGGAGAGGCCGCTGGGGTTGTTCGGCATCGGCGAGGCCGAGTTGCTCAGCAGTATGCGGTTGCCGCTGATGCCCTCGTTGAGCACGCCGTAGCGCGGGGCGCCCGGCTCCGTGCGCAGCCGGGCGGCCAGGTAGTCCGGCCAGCGGCGGTTGGCGCCGACGGTGGAGGTCACGCCGTCGGTGATGGAGTCGCCGAGGGCGACGACCGCGCCGTGCGCCTCCTGGGTCCACACGTCCACGGCCGTCAGGTAGCGCCAGTACGGCGTCTTCGTGGTGTACGGAGTGCCGAGGGGATCCTCGGTGTGGTCGCCGCGGGCGATGAAGGAGATCTGCCGGGCGTGCGGGTGGTACGTGACCGGGCCCGACGGGGTCGGCGAGTACGTCGTGACGAGCAGGTCGGACGCGGCCGGGACAGCCATCCGGACCGGGTCGCTGAGCAGGGAGCCGCCGGCCGGGACGGTGGCCGTGGGCTGCCCGCCGAAGGTCAGGCGCTGCATGCTGCCCGGGGCGGCCGCGGGCGAGCCGGGGGCCGCGGCCACGCCGAGCGAGGCGTGGGTGACGGCCAGGGGCAGGGTCCCGTAGAGGTTGGAGAGCTGGATGCGGGCGCCGGTGCCGCCGATGCTGGTGTGGACCACGTTGCGGATCGACATGCCCGCGAAGCCCTTGGCGGTGTTCGGTTCGGCGGCGGCCGGCGAGGTGGCCCAGGAGCCCACCCACTCCCCGGAGGCGGCGGGCGCGGCGGAGCCGTGGTTCTCGTGCCGGCTGGTGACAGCCTGTCCGTCATGACCGCCGACCCCGAGGAATATCGCGGTCGAGACGATGATCACCACGGCCGCCAGCGCGGCGAGGACGGCGTAGGCCGTGCCGCGGGGCAGGGGTGGCCTGTTCATTGCGGGTGTCTCCTGGAAGAGGCGGAGCGGCAGCTCCGGGTGCGGAAGCGGAACCGGGGACGAGAACAGCGACTGATCAGCAACAGCGCCCTCGCGGTCCGATCGCCGTTCCATGATCCCACGGTGGCCTCGGGGGTCGCCCGTCGGCCGGAGGGATCACGCAACGTGTCACATGCGACTTGTCAGACGCGGGGAACTCCCGGTCCGTTCCAGGAGTAGGCCGGGTAAGGACAATGCACAGGAAGTCGGCTGGAACGGCTGGAACGGGTGGTGTGGGTGAAAGGGTCGCCGAGTGGGGTGCCGGGTGGCTCGCCGGGCGAGGAGAGCGGTGCCGCACGTGGTACCGCTGAACGGGTGATGCCCGCTCCGCTGGGCAGTCTCACCTACAGCGCGGCCGACGAGGAAAAAAGGCGCGGAGTGCGCCGGATGAAGGCCCTCGCGACGGGGCTCCTGCTCGCGGTCGCACTGGTGTACGGGCTGGCGAAGTGGTCCCAGTCGGCGGGCGCGGGGGCCTGGGCCGGCTACGTGGCCGCCGCCGCCGAGGCCGGCATGGTCGGCGCCCTCGCCGACTGGTTCGCCGTGACCGCGCTCTTCCGGCGCCCCATGGGCCTGCCCATCCCGCACACCGCGATCATCCCCACCAAGAAGGACCAGCTCGGACAGAGCCTCGGCGACTTCGTCGGCGAGAACTTCCTCTCCGGCGAGGTCGTGCGGGTCCGGCTGCGGGCCGTCGGCATCGCCACCCGCCTCGGCGCCTGGCTCTCCCGCCCCGAGCACGCCGACCGCGTCACCGCCGAACTGGCCACCGCCGTGCGCGGTGCGCTCACCGTGCTGCGCGACTCCGACGTGCAGGCCGTCGTCGGCGAGGCCATCACCCGCCGCGCCGACGCCGCCGAGATCGCACCCGGCATCGGCGCGATGCTGCAGAAGGTCGTCGCGGACGGCGGGCACCGGCGCGTCGTGGACCTCGTGTGCGTCCGCGCGCACGACTGGCTCGTCACCCACGGCGACTCCGTGATGGGGGCCGTCACCGGGGGCGCGCCCGGGTGGACGCCGCGGTTCGTCGACCGCAAGGTCGGCGAGCGCGTGTACAAGGAGCTCTTGCGGTTCGCCGCCGAGATGCGGGACATGCCCGAACATCCGGCGCGGGGCGCCGTCGACCGCTTCCTCGCGGACTTCGCGCGCGACCTGCAGTCCGACACGGACACGCGGGCGCGGGTCGAGCGGCTGAAGTCCGACCTGCTGGGGCGGGAGGAAGTGCAGGACGTCATCGCGTCGGTGTGGGCGTCCGTCCGCGCCATGATCGTCGCGGCGGCGGAGGACGAGCGCAGCGAGCTGCGGATGCGGGTGCGTGCGGGGATCCTGTCGCTGGGGACGCGGATGGCGGGGGACGACCGGCTGCGGGAGAAGGTCGACGGGTGGCTGGAGGACGCGGCGGTGTACGTCGTGACGACGTACCGCGACGAGATCACGGCGCTGATCACGGACACGGTGGCGGGGTGGGACGCGGAGCACACGTCGCGGAAGATCGAGGCCCACATCGGGCGTGACCTGCAGTTCATCCGGATCAACGGCACGGTGGTGGGGGCACTGGCGGGCCTGTGCATCTACGGGGTGACGCGGGGGCTGGGAGGCTAGGCCCGGCGCCTCGCGCCGGACCTTTCCCGGCCCGGTTAGGGTCACCCCGTGTTGAAACGTCCCACCTTGCTGTGGTTGCTCGCCCCCTATGTCCTCTTCCTCGGTACGTTGCCGCTCGTCGATCGGGTGCGGCCGACCGTCATGGGCCTTCCCTTTCTCTTCTTCTGGCTGCTTGCCGCCACCCTGCTGACCCCCGTCGCCGTTTTCCTCGCCTGGCGGGGCGACCGCAAGCGAGGGCGCGTGTGAGCGGCGACGCGGCGGTCGCGACGACCGTCTTCGGCGTCTTCATGGTGTTCACCGTGGCCCTCGGCCTCCTCGCCGTGCGCGGGCACGGCCGGACCAGCGGGCTCGCCGAGTGGTCCGTCGGCGGGCGCAGTCTGGGCACGGTCTTCATCTGGGTGCTGATGGCCGGTGAGGGCTACACGAGTTTCAGCTATCTCGGCGCCGCCGGGTGGGGGTACAACCACGGGGCGCCCGTCCTCTACGTCATCGCCTACATGTCCTGCGGGTACGCCGTGGGTTACGTGGTCGGCCCGACGCTCTGGTCGTACGCCCGCCGGCACGGCCTCGTCACCATCACCGACATGGTCGCCCACCGCTACGGGCGGCCCTGGCTCGGCACGGTCGTCGCGGTCCTGGCGACCGTGTGCCTGCTGCCGTACATCCAGCTGCAGATCACGGGGATGGGTGTGGTCGTCTCCACCATCTCCTACGGCGCCATCAGCCTGAACTGGGCGTACTTCATCGCCTTCGCCGTGACGACCGGGTTTGTGGTCGTCAGCGGGCTGCGGGGGAGCGCCTGGGTGTCGGTGCTCAAGGACGTGCTGGTCATCGCCACGCTCGGTTTCCTCGCGCTGTACGTCCCGAACCACTACTTCGACGGCTACGGGCCCTTCCTGGACCGGCTCGTCGCGGAGAAGCCCGACTGGCTGACGCTGACCGGGCACGGCGGCAGCGGCCTGGACGCGACCTGGTTCGCGACCACGAGCTTCCTCAACTCGCTGACGGTCGTCATCTTCCCGACCACCGTCGCGGGCTACCTCGGCGCGCGGAGCGCCGACGCGCTGCGTCGCAACGCGATGCTGCTGCCGTTCTACAACGTGCTGCTGTTCGTGCCGATGCTGCTGGGGATGGCGGCGCTCTTCGTCGTGCCGGGGCTGACGGGCGCGGGGTCGAACCTCGCCATGTTCAAGCTCGTGGTCGACTCGCTGCCGGCGTGGGCGGTCGGGGTGACCGGCGTCGCCGCGGCCCTCTCCTCCATCGTTCCCATGGCCGTCTTCATGCTGGTCATCGGCACGATGTGGGGGAAGAGCGTGCTGGGGACGGTGCCGGCGCTGGCCGGGCGGCCGCGGCGGCAGCGGGCCGCGGCCCAGGTGGTCGTGGTGGTGTCGGGGGCGCTGGCGCTCGTTCTGACGTATCTGACGCCCAATACGCTCGTGCGGCTCTCCCTCATCTCGTACGAGGGGATGGCGCAGCTGGTTCCGATGATCCTGGTGGGGCTGGTGTGGCGGCGGCTGACGCTGTGGGGCGCGGTGAGCGGACTCGTGGCGGGCGGGACGCTCGTGTGCGCCCTCGTCTTCACCGAGCACGACCCGTTGTGGGGCGTGAACGCCGGAGCGCTCGCGCTGGGCGTGAACTCGGTGGTGGCGCTGGCCGTTTCCCGGTTCGGGCCGCGGCCGGTCGACGACCGTCCGGACGCGGAGGTGCTGGCGAGCGATCCGGGGCCCGAGGCGTCACGGCCGGCGCGGCCGGAGGGGTCGGTTCCGGCATAAGGGGCGAATGCGTCGATTGCTTGGCTCGCTACGGTACTTGCCGTAAGCAAAAGCGAATGGGGAACGCGGCCTGACGAAATGTATCCGGACCGGCGAGCCCGACTCGCCGGTCTGGACCATTTATGACCGTACGTGTTCGGAAGATGCCGCTGATCCATGGAATGATCCCCTGTACCACCGGTAATCCGAGGTTTGTGCGAAGATTCCGTCCCCGGTCCGATCGGACCGGGCGACAAGGGGAAACATCGTGCACATAACGAGATTCAGAGCCGCTGTTGGGGCGGCTGTGACGGTGGCCGCCACGGCCGCTCTCCTGCCCACGTCGGCCGCGTTCGCGGCCGGCAAGCCGGACTCCCGCCCGGCGGACAGTGCGACCGTCGAGGCCTTCGGCCGAATAGCCGACGCCGTCCTGAACGACCGCACCTCGGTCCTCCTGGACTCCCGCTCCGCCGACCGCAAGGCGACCAAGCTCGACGGCAAGGTCCGTCTCTCCTCCGGCCTTTCGAAGGCCGAGGACACCGGGCTCTCCTCGCTGAAGATGCGGAAGACCTGGCTCGCCGCCCTCGGCGAGGCCTACACCGGCGCCGAGACCAAGACCTCGGTCGACAAGACGACCGTCAAGGGCAACCGCGCCACGGTCCGGGTCACCGAGACCACGGTGCTCACGTACAAGAAGATCCGCGGTGACGAGCCCTCGACCACCGGCTTCACCGCCCACCACGAGCTGAACTTCTCCCTCGGGGCGAACGGCAAGTGGGAGCTGACGGGCATCCGCCCGCAGGACGACGGCCCCGGCGCCATCAACGAGCCCCGCACGGCGGTGGCCGCGACCGGCAGCATCGACCTCAACGGCAGCCCGGCCTCGACCCGGTACCCCGGCAGCCGGAACGCCAAGCCGAAGACGCTGACCACCAAGGGCGGCCTCGACTACAAGGCCATGGCCGCCTACGCCGAGAAGTACTGGCGCAGCTACAACCCCGCCTACCGCAGCTACAACAGCGTCGGCGGCGACTGCACCAACTTCATCAGCCAGGCCCTCAAGGCCGGCGGCTGGAAGGACATGCCGGGGTCGGACACCTCCGACTACCGCAAGTGGTGGTACAACAAGTCGAGCCAGTCCGACTCCTGGGTCGGCGCCAACGAGTGGGCGTGGCACACGCTGTCCACCAAGCGGGCGACCAACCTGCCGAACGTCTACCAGATGGACGTCGGCGACATCCTGCAGATGGACTTCGATGGTGACGGGTCCAAGGACCACTCCATGATGACCACCTACCGCAGCCGGATGGGCGTCCCGTACCTGACGTACCACTCGACGAACACCTACCGGAAGTCGGTCGCGAGCATCATCGCGTCCTACCCCGGGGCGATCTACTACGCCTACCGCACCTGATGCGGCGCGGGCCGCTCCCCGCCCGGCCGCCGGCCGCAGGGGGGGCGCGGCCCGCACTTCACTGTTCGCAGTCCGAAAGGGCCCTTGCGGAGAACCCCTCCGCTCTTGGACGATCAAGCGATGAAACTGCTGCGTGTGGGGCCCGCGGGGGCGGAACGCCCGGCGCTGCTGGATGAGGACGGCACCCTTCGCGACCTGTCGGCGCTGGTGCCCGACGTCGACGGCGCGCTGCTCGCCGACGCGCCCGCGCTGTCGCGCATCCGGGCCGCGGTCGGCGCCCGCATCCTCCCCGCCCTCGACCCCGACGGCCTGCGCTGCGGCCCGCCGCTCGCCCGCATCGGCAAGATCGTCGGCGTGGGCCTGAACTACCGCCGCCTCGCCGCCGAGACCCGCTCGGTCGTCCCCGCCGAACCCGTCCTCTTCCTCAAGGCCGCGGACACCGTCACCGGCCCCGACGACCCGGTCCTCCTCCCGCCCGGCAGCGAGAAGACCGACTGGGAAGTAGAACTCGCCGCCGTCATCCGCCGCCGCGTGCGCCGCCTGGAGACCGACGAGGAAGCCCTGGCGGCCGTCGGCGGGTACCTCCTCGCGCACGACGTCTCCGAACGCGAGTTCCAGTTCGACCGCGGCGGCGCGTGGGTCAAGGGCAAGAACTTCGAAACGTTCACCCCGCTGGGCCCCTGGCTCGTCACCCCCGACGACCTCCCCGACCCGCAAGCCGTCCGCCTGCGCCTGTGGGTCAACGGCGATCTCAAACAGGACGACTCGACCGCCGACCAGATCTTCCCGGTGGGCGAGGTCATCCGGTACGTCAGCCGCTTCATGACCCTCTACCCGGGCGACGTCATCCTGACCGGCACCCCCGCGGGCGTCGCCGTGAGCCGCCCGGACCCCAAGCCGTACCTTCGGGCGGGGGACGTGGTGGAGCTGGAGGGCGCGGGGCTGGGGCGGCAGCGGCAGGAGCTCAAGGACGCGTAGTCCCGTGCCGGGTGGCATCGGCGTGTACGGCGCGGTTTTGCCCCTAACGTGCGGCATATTTTCCGATATGCGCAGAACGCGGAGAACAAAGCCTGCGGTGGTCGCTGCGCTCGCCGTGGTGGCGGGCGCGGTGCTGGTGTGCGCCGCGTTCACCTTCCCGGCGCCGGGGGTGACACCGCCGCCGCCGCCCGCGCCCCCGGCGCGCCACGTCGCGCCCGACGGCCGCGCCCTGGCCGGCGACGGCCGCCCTGCGGGCCTCGACACGCTCCCGCTGGGCGCGGGGATGGTCGCCGTGGGCGCGGGCCTGGGCCTCTGCGGCCTGGTCTGCCACCGGCCCCGTCAGCGGACCGGTTGAAAAGTGCCCTCGCCGCGACCGCGGCGTATGGAGTGCACGAAGGTCACCCACGCGTGCGGTGACAGGGTGAACGCCCCGCGGGGGCGGTCTTTGCTGTCGCCTATGGCGACCAATTCGTCGGGGGTCGGCTGCATCTCGATGCAGTTGGGGTTGTTCTGGTCGCTGTAGGAGGATTTCCGCCACCCTTGCGGGGGAAGGTTGTGGCGTATCACCGGTGCCTCACTCCTGTTCCAGCTCATTGGCGATTGTTGCGATCAGTTGCATGGATTCCTGTGCTGACAACGCTGCGTTCCGGAGGTTGGCAAACGCCGTGCGATACGTTGCGACACGGTCATCCTCCTCCAGGAACAGCTCCGCGTCGAGGGTTGAGACCTGGACGACCTCGAAGTCCATAGGGTCTGGATATGTGTACAGGTTGAACGACCCTGCGGTACACGTGAACGTGTGCTCCGCGAAGGGGACGATCTGGATCGTCACCTGCGGTAATGCGCTCGCGGCCAGGAGGCGTCGGAGTTGCCCGGCCATCACGCTCGGGCCGCCTAGGCGCTGCCGGATTACGCCTTCCGTCATGATGCACACATACTGTGGAGGAGCCTTGCGTTCGAGGAGCTGCTGACGCTTCATCCGGAAGTCGATGTAGAACGCGAGTTCCTCGTCGGTCAGTGGCTCGGGAGATCCGCTCATGACCACCCTGGCGTAGTCCCGGGTCTGTAGGAGCCCAGGAACAACCTGCGTCTGGCAGACGGAAATCTTCGCGGCATCGGCCTCGACGGACAGGGTTTCCTTGAATCCGCTGGGCAGCATCTCGCTGTACTGGCGCCACCAGTTCCTCTTGCGTCCCTCGGAGGCCAGGGCGAAGAACCACTCCCGTTCTTTCGTGCTCTCCACGGTATAGAGATTCAGCAGCTTTTCCAGTTCGAGCGGCGCAATTCGGCGTTGCCCGGTCTCAAGGCGACTGATTCTGGTGATGTCTCCCAGGATCTCCTCCCCGGCGCGCGTGGCCGTGACTCCTGCCGCCTCCCGGGCCTCCTTGGGCGCTGTTCCTAGCTTGCGCCGCCTGGCCGTGCGCTGTGCTTGCTGTCCCAATCTCGTCTCCTAACCCGCAATTTGCAGGTCTGCGGCTTGCAGCTCTGCCATTTGTAGATTGAAATCGCCCTGGAAATAGGGGCATTGTGAGGGTGGCGTCCGAACGCGGAAAGGAGCGTTGAAGGATGACGTACAGGAACGGGGCGTTCGTGGTGGACACCCGGGATGGCCGGATCGTACAAGTCATCGGTGGTACGGGTGGGCGAGTTCACGTACGTGCACCCGGAGGGGGTACGGAATGGGAAGTACCGTTCGCGGCGCTGCGGTTGGCGACGAGTATGGAGCGCGCCGAGGTGCGCAGGAGTTCGACGCCGCCCGCGCGTACGACGATCGCCGACTGCCCGGAATGCCCGGCGCTAAAGGCGGCGTGGTGGGCGGCGACGATCGAGGGGGACCCGTTCAAGGCGGGGGACGCCCTGGTCGCAGTACGGCGGCACTGGAGGTCGCATATGCCGGAAGGGGCGCGCGCATGAGGATCCGCTGTCACCACAGCGAGGGCTGGGACCACCCCGCCCCCGGCGAGTCGCGCTGCAGGACGTGCGGGGTGACCCGCTTCACGGAGTACGGCGCGGTGCGGCCGCCGGGGCTGGCGAGCGCGCTCACCCCGAAGCCGAGGGACGCCCGCCGGGCGGACATCGCCGCGGCGACGCGGATCGCGAACACGCCGCCGCGGAGGCAGTGGTGGCACCTGCCCGCGGTCGCGGCCTGAACCGGACGCGGGCGACGGGAGAAACTCCGTTGCCCGCCCGCGGCCGGAGGCCTACCGTCCCGGCATGCTGCCTGCGGTGCAAACGGATGAGGAGTGGGACGCGGTCGTCCCCGACGAGACGGTGATGCGCCCCGGGGCGCAGGATCTGTGCGCCCGCCTCGGGCTGGCGGGCGCGCCGCTGACCCGCTTTGCGGAGGGTTCGCAGCCGGTCTACGCGGTGGGGGACGAGCACGTGCTCAAGCTGTTCCCCGGGGCGGCGGCCCGGGACGGTGTGGTCGAGGGCCGGGTCCTCTCGTACCTCCGGGGCCGGCTGCCGGTGCCGACGCCGCAGGTGCGGGACTTCGGGCCGTACGAGAACGGCTGGCAGTACGTCCTGATGTCCCGGTTGCCGGGCGAGAACCTGGCCCGTGCCTGGGACCGCGTACCGCAGGCCGACCGGGAACGGCTCGTCGCCGAGACGGGCGAGGCGCTCGCCGAGCTGCACGCTCTCGATCCTGAGCCGCTTCGGGACGTCCTCGGCCCCGGGGACTGGGGCGCCTTCCTGGACCGGCAGACGGCCGGTGCCGTGGAACGGCAGCGGACGCGCGGACTGCCGGAGGCCTGGCTGGAGCAGATCCCGGACTTCCTCGCGTCGGTTGCTTTGCCGCGTGCCCCGCGGGGATCGTTGCTGCACACCGAGGTGATGCGGGAACACCTCCTCGTCGCCCCGGACGGGGCCGGGTGGCGCCTGAGCGGTCTCTTCGACTTCGAACCGGCGATGCTCGGCGACCGCGCGTACGACTTCGTGGCCGTCGGCCTGTTCGTCACCCGGGGTGACCCGCGGCTGATGGCGCGGCTCGCGAGGTCGTACGGCCGTACCTTCGAACCGTCCGTGCTGATGGCGTACACGCTGCTGCACGTGTACAGCAACCTCCCCTGGTACATGCGCGAGCTGGGCGCCCCCGCCGAAGGAACCCTGACGGAGCTTGCGGAGACGTGGTTCGGAACGGCGGCGGCGGACTGACGCGCCTGCCGTCGGCCGCCGGCCGGCCGGAGCGGGTGTGGGAAAACCAAGATCAAATGTGGGGCAGAATCTCTCTGTTCAACTTTGTTTCAGGAGATTCATGCACAAGCGTCTGCCCCTGCTCGCTCTCTGTCTTACGGTCGCCGCTCTCGGTATCTCGGCGTGCGGCCCGTCCGGTGACAGTGACTCGGGCACCCCGGCGACATCCGCATCCACATCCACATCCGCCTCGGAGGAAAAGCGCGGTCTGGACGGCCCGTCGGCCAAGCTCTACGTGGAGACGATCCGCAAGCAACACCCTGACCTGAGTCACATCGAGGACGACGTGCTCGTCACCCACGGTAACGCGGGCTGCAAGGCCCGCGGGCAGGACTTCGTCGACCAGGTCAAGAAGACCAAGGAGGAACTGGAGATCTCCGGGCCGCAGGCTTCGGCGATCCTCGGGACCGCACACGGCTTCTGCGGCAGGAACGCGTTCAGATAACCGATCCGGACCGCCCGGGGGCTCCCGGGCGGTCCGGCCCGCACCGGTACGGCCGTTGTCAGAGCCTGCTGGCAGCATCGCCGCTATGAACAGCACCCGTACCACCCCGCCGCGGCCGGTCGACGTCGCCGCGGTCTTTCCCCAACTGGCGCCGCTGGCACGCACGGCCACCCGGTTGCACCCCCGGCCCGGGGAGCCGACGCTGCACGACAGTTCGGTCGGCGGGCCGTTGCTGTGGCCGGCCGGCGAGCCGTGGCCGCACTGCGAGGGGCCGCACACGAGCGGGGCCTACTCGCTGGAGGTGGTGCGGCTGGAGCGGCGCGTCCGGGCGCGCAAGGCGATGAACCCCGAGGATCCGTACGCCGGCTCGTACACGCCGGAGGAGAGGGAGGTCCTCGAGCGGGTGCAGCAGACCGACGTCGACGACGAGTGGGCCGACGGCCCGGTCGCCATGCTGCCCGTGGCCCAGCTGTACGTGCGGGACATCCCCGCGCTGCGCCCGCCCGGGGGGTCCGAAGCCGATCTGCTCCAGGTGCTGTGGTGCCCCCTCGACCACACCGAGGACGTCTACATGCCCAGGACCGCGGTGTTCTGGCGGTCCGCGGCCGACGTCACCGACATCCTCGTCTCGCCTCCGGAACCGCCCTTGGTGGAGTTCGAGGAGTACGTGCCCGTGCCGTGCGTGCTCGCGCCGGAGGAGGTCACCGAATACCCCAACTCCTTGGAGTTGAGCAAGGAACTGCGCGAGCAGCTGGGGGACTGGAGCAGGTGGCAGGGAGCCGACGGCGTGGACAGCTCCTACGCTCCCTACCCCGAGTCCTTCTACCACGGCGCGCTGTCCGTCGCCCCCGGCTGGAAGGCCGGCGGCTGGGCCCAGTGGGGCTACACCGACCCCATGCCCCGGCTCTGCCGGGCCTGCGGCACCGAGATGGATCCGCTGCTGACCATCGCCACGGTGGAATGGAACGGGGACGACGACAAATGGATCCCGTACGAAGTCCGGGACGCCGCCGCTTCCAGCGGTGACCGCCGCCGCGACGCGCTGCAGCCGACCGGGATCCAGATCGCCGACTGCCACAAGCAGCAGCTCTACGTATGCCCGGTGTCGCCGGAGCATCCGCACATGGAGCTGATGCAGTAGCCGGCCGGGCCGCGACCGGCCGTACGCGGCGTCCTAGGCGTCCGTCGCCGGCAGGCTCAGCGGTGCGCGGGCGCGCCACTGGCCGACGGCCGGTTCCAGCATCGTGGCCAGGTCCGGCTTGAGGGACGCGAAGGCCAGCGCGCCGACGATCTGCAGGAACCGTGCGCCTTCCATGACGTCCAGCAGGGCGCGGTCGACGCGCGTGCCGCTCGCGCGCTCGTACGCCTCGATGCCGCGCGGGCCGACGAGGGTGAGGTCCCACTCGACGGGGCCGCGGGTGGTGTCCTCGAAGTCGCTGAAGAGGTGGCCGCCGGCGGTGCGCAGGAGGTTGTACGCGGGGGAGTCGCCGTGGAGGGTCTGCAGGCGGGCGCCGGGGAAGTGGGCGGGCAGATCCTGGACGAGGGTTTCCAGGACGGCGTACTCCGCGCGGGCCCGGTCGAGTTCGGCGGGGGTGAGCAGCGGGTGCGGGTTCTCGGCGAGCGCGGCCAGGGTCCGGCCGACGGCGGGCACGACGGGCGCGAGGACGGGCAGCTCGTCGCCGCCGGGGTATTCGGCGAGGAGCGCGTGCAGCTCCGCCGCCCAGCCCGTCTGCTCGACGAAGCGATGCTCCAGGACGGCCGGGTCGGTCACGGCGGACAGCGGGTCCGTCTCGGTGACGAACTCCCAGAACGTCAGCGACTGGCCGTCGATCTCCACGGGCTCGCGGGGGACGAGCGGGCTCGGCCCGACGACGGGCGCGCCCCGGTCCGCCAGCCAGCCCGCCACGGCGAGTTCGCGCCGCTGCTGGGCGGCCTGCTCCCCGACGGGCGCGATGCCCGGGGACGGGACGCGGACGACGACGGGGTGCGGCGCCAGATGGACCAGCACGTTGAACACGTGGTGCAGCACGCGCGGCTCACCCGGCTCCAGCCCGAGGCCGCGGCCCGCCCGGACGGCCAGCCCGAGCGCCCGCTCGGCACGTTCCTCGGCGGTGAGGGCGGGGGAGGGGGCGGGGGTCTCAGCAGGAGGTACAGGAGGCATATGGGCGATCCTGCCCCGCGCAAAAGGGCGCTGTCGAAGGGGTTTTACCGTTTCACGGGATCAGGCCCTGCGCCCGGCCGGGCCGCTCCTCGTATGCCGCCGTCCCGCAGGGGGCGGACCGACGGAGTAGACGGCGAGCTTCACGAGCGGCATGCCCGGGACGGTGACCGCTGTCCGGTGCAGCTCTCGACAGCCGGTGCAGCTCGACAGTGCATCTCTGTTCGGGCCCTGTCCGGGCCGCTATTCCGTAGTGCCGCGGCAGAGGCCCTCGACGCGGAACCACAGGCCCGGGGCGTAGGCCGCATGGATGACGGCTTCCTCTCCTCTCGTGACCCGGAGGATTCTCAGGACCCCGCTGGGGAGGACGTCGTATTGGTAAGTGATCTCGGCCTTGTCCTCGACGGTGTCGTCGTACGAGATATCCGCCCTACGCTCGTTCGCGTACTCCTGTGGCGGCCGGTTCTCCACCAGCTTGATGAAGACGCTCATGGGCCAACCGTACGGTCCTTTCGTGAGCTTCGCCCTCCGGGACGAGGGTCGGCAGCCGAAGCCCGGCTGGTCGCCAGCCAGGATCGCGCCGGTTCGGCGGGATGCGTGGTGTCCACGGTGAGGTGGAGCCGGGTACCGCCTTCGCGGCCGGCCGGATAGCTGCGCTGCTCGGTGGAGTCGAAGCAGTGCCGGAGGACTTCCGCGACGCGGCGGGCGGTCTCGGGGGACGCGGCGACGACGCGAATGTCGGCGCACCCCGCCGGGGGCACCGGATCCGCTGGTGCGGGGGTGGGCGCGGTGTGTGCGGACGTCATGTTCACCGCCCCCGTCCGGAGAAGATCCGGCGGTGTTCGCGGTCCCGTGACTCCGTCGCGTCGTCGGCCGCTCGCTCGTCCTCCATCAGCCTGCTCGCGGTGAGGAGGCTTCCGGGGGTGGTCGCGGCGGACACCAGCCTGGCGGCCGCGGCCGGGTCGGTCTCCGGCGGGATGATCAGCAGGTCCAGGCGGTCCGCGGTGGAGGAGAACACGAGGAGCTTGTGCGGGTCCTGCTCCTTCGCGAACCACCCCACGTGCACCGTGTGCCCGGTGACGGGAACCTTGCGCGGGATCACGGGCCAGAAGGCCGGATTCACCGTGACGCGGGTAACCCGCCCCCAGGAGTGGTCCAGCCTCTCCGCCAGTGCGGGGAGCTCGCGGGAGAGGTCACGCGAGCGAGGCCACCACGCGCCGTCCAGACGCCCCCGCGCCTTCCCCGGCGTCAGGGACAGGCGAGCGGGCGGCGAAGGAGCATGCTCAGTGGTGGCCGTACGGTCGATGGTCACAGCCATGATGCGAACCCTGCCCCCGGGCTCGCCTCGGCGGCCCGGCATTGCAACTCGCCGGAAACGACACCCGCATGGAGGCCGGTGTGCGAAGTGTTCCCGGTTTCTTCACCCTACTCCGGCAGGCGGGTCCCCAGGCCTCGCGCGACCACGCAATCTTGCGGGAACGCGGGCGTGCGACGGCCGGTGGGCGACACCGCCGCCGGTCTGCGGAGTACGGTGGGGTTACTGCAAGCGCTTCGCCCGGTGCCGTCGGCATATTCCGGACGACGGGCGCATGCGCGGAACTCTCGGAGACAGGCGAGTACACCATGGCCGATTCCGACACCCCACGCCTTCCCGGGCTTCTGCCGGATGCGATTCACCACGCCGTGAGACCCGGGACGGCGCTCCTGCGGCTGGAGACGACACAAGAGCGCGGGGGAGTCCTGGACGGCGCGTGGTGGCCGCGCTCCCGCGACATCCATGCCGAGCTTCCCGGTCTGATCACCGCCCTGACCGAGCACCTCGGGCCCATCATGCGCGTGGGGCTCGACGGGAGTGCCTGGGAGGAGCTCCCGGCGCGGCTGACCGTCGACGACCGGGTTGTGCGCATCGACTCCTTCCCCGTCGGTGACGACACGGTCCTCATCACCCGGGGCGACAACGATCACTTCGCCCTGCTCGTGGTCCCGCCCGACGCGGCACCCGACGCGGCACGGGCCGCAATGGCCAGAGCCGTACGGGCCGACAACGTCACCCAGGCCGAACAGATCCTCATCGACACCGGCAGCACTCCGCGGACCTGAACGCCCGGGCAGCGCGGCGTGCGGCGGCGCCAGGGCCGGGAGCATGTGATCGCGGCCGGGGCCCGCACCGCCGTGGCGGTCCTGCCGGCGGTCGTCCGCGCGAAGAACCTCACGGAGAGCCGCCGGCAGGTCGTTGCCACGCGCTCACCACCGGTCCTCCCGGTCTTCCCCGATCCGCACCGTGCGCCCCTCGTCCGCCGACACCCGCGCCGCCTCCAGGACCCGCAGCGTCGCCGCCGCCTCCCGCGCCGTCACCGGGGGTTCGCCGCCCGTGCGCAGGGCGGCTTCGATCGCCGCGTAGTAGGCGGGGTAGTCGCCCGGCAGGGTGGGGACGGGGTCGCCGCCGCCCGTCTGCGGGGATTCGCCCGCGCCGAGGCGGCCCCAGAGGGACTCGGGCTCGACGCCCCAGCCGGTGCGGCCGGCGCCGGGGCGCAGGCCCTCGCGGAGGGCGGCCTCCTGGGGGTCGAGGCCGTACTTCACGTAGCCCGCCGCGCTGCCCAGCACCCGGAAGCGCGGGCCGAGCTGGGCCGCGGTGGCGCTGACCCACAGGTGGGAGCGGGTGCCCCCCGCGTGCGTGACGGCGATGAACGTGTCGTCGTCGGCCTCGGCGCCCGCGCGGCGGACGTCGACCTCCGCGTAGACGGAGACGGCGGGGCCGAAGAGGGTGAGGGCCTGGTCCACGACGTGGCTGCCCAGGTCGTAGAGGAGGCCGCCGATCTCCGCGGGGTCGCCGGACTCGCGCCAGCCGCCCTTCGGCTGCGGCCGCCAGCGCTCGAAGCGGGACTCGAAGCGCAGGACGCTGCCGAGGGAGCCGTCGGCCAGGAGCCGCTGCACGGTGCGGAAGTCGTTGTCCCAGCGGCGGTTCTGGAAGGCGCTCAGCAGCAGGCCGCGCTCCTCGGCGGCCTCCGCGAGCGCTTCCGCCTCGGCTGCGGTCGCGGCGAGCGGCTTGTCGACCACGACCGCGAGGCCCGCTTCGAGGGCGGCGTGGGCGAGCGGCACGTGGGTGCGGTTGGGGGAGGCGATGACGACGAGATCGAGCTCGCCGGCGCGCTCGAAGAGCTCCTCGCTGCCGGAGACCGTCCGCACGCCGGGGTGCTCGGCGGCGGCCTGACGCTGCCGGTCGGGGTTGCCGGTGACGACCGTGTCGAGGGTCAGGTCGTCCGTGGCGGCGATCAGCGGCGCGTGGAAGACGGAGCCCGCGAGGCCGTAGCCGATCAGGCCCACCCGGAAGCCGTCGGGCGAGGCCGGGGCCGGGATTCCGCTGTCGTCGCTCATGCCGTTCCTGCCGTCCGCGTCATCCATGCCGTCATCCATGCCCTCCACTTTGGCAACGCTGTTGCGAAACCGCAAGCGGCGGCGACAATGGACCCGTGAACCGCACGCCCGCCCCCGGCGCGAACCTCGCCGCCCTCCGTGACCACAACGCCGCCCTCGTCCTCGCCCTGCTGCGCGACGCCGGTCCCGGGGGTGCGAGCCGCGCCGAGCTGGCGGCGCGCACGGGGCTCACCCCGCAGGCGGTCAGCAAGATCACCGGGCGGTTGCGGGACGGGGGCCTGGCCGCCGAGGCGGGCCGCCGGGCGTCCACGGGCGGCAAGCCGGCCACGGCCCTGCGCCTGCTCCCGGAGGCGGCGCACGCGATCGGCGTGCACGTGGAGCGCGACGCCCTGACGGTCACCCTCGTCGACCTGACCGGGGCCGAGGCCGCGAGCCGTACGTCCCCGCTCGACCTCGGGGCGGGCGCGGAGGCGGTCCTGGACGCGATCACCGCGGAGATCGCGTCCGTACGGGCGGAGGCCGGCGATCCCCTCCGCGGGGTCCTCGGCGCAGGCGTCGCGCTCCCCGGGCCCCTCGACCACCGCGCCGGCGTCCTGCAGCGGGTCACCGGCTTCCCCCAGTGGGACGGGTTCCCGCTGCGGGACGCGCTCTCCGCGCGGCTCGGGCTGCCCGTCGTGGTCGACAAGGACACCAACGCCGCAGCCCTGGGCCTCGTGCTCCGCGGCTGCGTCGGGCCGGCCGGCTCCTTCGCCTACCTGCACCTCGGCACCGGCCTGGGCGCCGGCCTCGTGCTGGGCGGCGAGGTGCACCGGGGAGCGCGGACGGGCGCGGGCGAGTTCGGTCACCAGGTGCTCCAGGTGGACGGGCCGCCGTGCCGCTGCGGCAACCGCGGCTGCATCGAGGTGCTGTGCCTGGACGCCATCGCCCGGGGTGACACCGCGGAGGCGGCCCGGCTGCTCGGCATCGGCGCCGCCAACCTCGTACGGCTGCTCGACATCGACCTCGTGCTGCTCGGGGGCGGGGCGCTGCTGTCCGCCTCCGGCGCTTACGCGGACGGGGTGCGCGGCGTGCTCGGCGGCACGCCGCCGGTGGCCGTCGCCCCGGCCGGCGAGCGCACCGTCGTGGAGGGCGCCGCGGAGCTCGTCCTGGCGTCGCTGTTCGGCCGCGGCGGGCTTACGACCCACTCTCCGGTCCGAGGAACCTCTCGACCTTGAGCGAGGCGACTTCCGCGCCCCGCGCCTCCTCCAGCTCCGACGCGTCGTCGCCCTCCGCGATCCTCGTGCTCGTGCCCGTCTGACCGGGGCCGCTGTACAGGGTGACCACCCACCGCGGCCGCGGCCCCTCGCCCGGCCTGCCGCGCCGCTGCGGCACCAGGACGGAACCGACGGGCCCGGCGTGCTCGTAGGCGCCCGGGAGGAACTCCTGCCACCGGCCCCGGAAGTGCGGCGCCGAGAAGACCGCGGGCAGGTCCTTGCCGGGGTAGTGCCCGAGGAAGGGTTCCAGCAGATCGCCGACCAGGGGCAGGCCGGCCAGGCTCTTGAGGGGGTTCCTGCGGTACGTCTCGGCGTCGTCGCCGCTCCGTGGGCCCGGCGCCCCGCGGCCGCCTCGCTCCTCCGTCACCGTTACTCCGCCACCTCCGTGCGGGCCACCCACTCGTAGACCGGCAGCCGGCCCTCGGCCGTGTCCCACTGCCGCGAAGTGGCGCGGAAATGTTCGTAACCGCCCCGGAAGGGCACCTTCACTTCCTCGCCCGGCGCCGAGGCCGGGACGATGTGCTCCGGGATGCCTTCCGGCCCGCCCTGGAGGAAGCATTTGTCAGCAGTGGCCATGTCCCGATCCTGACCGCGCCGCGCCCGGGTGGCACGGCCCGGCACACCGGCGCCACTCGGATGACACGAAAATAGGCTCATCGGGCGGTATGTGACGGCTGGTCGGGGGTACGTGGCCGCGCCGGGCCGGGGGTGGTGGCCGGGCGGTGGGAGGTTCGGGGCAGCAACAGGACCCCACGACACCCGTCGACCGGGCCCCACGACACGACCCCGTCGGCCGGGCCCACGACCAACACCGCAAAGGTCCCGCGATGCCCAAGCCCCGTGTGCTCGTCCTCGGCGCCACCGCGCTCGCGATCTTCTCGACGGCGGCCCCCGCCCCCGCCTCCCCGGCGGGCGAGACCGCGGCCCGCTCCCACTGCGCCTCGCCCGGCACCCCGGACTTCCCCATCACCGCACGGCTGAGCGGCGGCCCGGAGGCGTACGAGCGCGGCGCCCCGCCCCGTTCCTGGCGGCTGGAACTGCGCAACGACTCCGGGGCCGAGTGCCGGGCGGTGCACCCCGTCGCGGTCCTCGCCGACCGCGGCCGCGCGCTCGCGCCCGGCGACATCCGGCTCGACTTCTACGACCCGGGGGCGGCGCGCTGGCGCCCCGTGCGGTTCGAGCGGACCGACGAGGCCGAGAACGTCGGCGTCTTCGACGGCGGCAAGGACTCCGGCTTCTCCGTCCCCGCGCACGGCAGCGTGCCCGTGCGCGTGCGCCTGGGCTTCGCCGCCGGCGCCCCCGAAGGGCCCGTGACGGCCAACGTCACCGCTGTGCAGCGGCGCGGCGACGACGGCGACTGGGTGGGGGAGTCCAACGACTACACCTTCGGCATCGGCAAGGCCCCCGCCCGCGGCGCCCCCGCCGGGAAGCGGGGCGCCGACGACGGCGAGCAGCCCCTGCTCGCCGACACCGGCTCCCAGCGGCCCCTGCTCGCCATCGCCGCGGCGGCCGGCGCCCTGCTGCTCGCCGGGGCCTCCCTCGTGGTCGGCGCGCGCCGCTCGGGGCGCTGAGGAGGCGGTCCCTGAGCCCCGCGGGACCTGTTTACGCTGGAGGGCAGGCAGGGGGTGGCACGAAGAGGTGCGACCCGGCGTCCCCGGGCCCGCGAGCGGGCGCGTACGGCAGGAGTACCGCATGGCAGAGCGCAAGCCGATCGAGTCCTGGCTGACCGACATGGACGGCGTGCTCGTCCACGAGGGCATCCCCGTTCCCGGGGCCGACGCCTTCGTCAAGAAGCTCAGAGAGTCCGGCAAGCCCTTCCTCGTCCTGACCAACAACTCCATCTACACCCCCCGCGACCTGCACGCCCGCCTCGCCCGCATCGGGCTGGACGTGCCGGTGGAGAACATCTGGACGTCCGCGCTGGCCACCGCCCAGTTCCTGGACGACCAGCGGCCGGGCGGCACGGCCTACGTCATCGGCGAGGCGGGCCTGACCACCGCCCTGCACGACATCGGCTACGTCCTCACCGATGCCGAGCCCGACTACGTCGTCCTGGGAGAGACCCGGACGTACTCCTTCGAGGCGCTCACCAAGGCCATCCGCCTGATCAACGCGGGCGCGCGCTTCATCGCGACCAACCCCGACGAGACGGGCCCCTCCGCGGAGGGCGCCCTGCCCGCCACCGGCTCGGTGGCCGCGCTGATCACCAAGGCGACCGGCCGCGAGCCGTACTTCGTCGGCAAGCCCAACCCCCTGATGATGCGGGCCGGGCTCAACGCCATCGGCGCGCACTCCGAGGGCAGCGCCATGATCGGCGACCGGATGGACACCGACATCCTGGCCGGCCTGGAGGCGGGGATGCGCACGTACCTCGTGCTGACCGGGCTGACCCGGCCCGAGGAGGTCGACCGCTACCCCTTCCGGCCCTCCCGGGTCGTCGACTCCATCGCCGACCTGGCCGACCTCGTCTGACGCCCGGTCGGCTCCGGACGGGCGCCGCCGCCCTCATCTGAACGGGCCCCGTCCGGCACCGAACGGAGCAACTCGCCCACGGAGCGGATGCGCCCGCGGGGAGGCGCGGGTGAACCTCTGAACACCAGGAGGTTCACCATGGACTCTGTCCGCCTTGCCCTGTGCGGCGCTTTCGCGGCCGTCGCCGTCTGCGCGCCCGCCGCGCACGCCTACGACGAGCCCGCCACCATGTCCGGGACCATCGAACTCACGCCCGTCAGCAGCCACCCGGGGGGCCAGGTGCAGCTGCGCGTCGCCGGCTGCGAGGGGGACAGGGCGACCGCCGCCTCCGAGGCCTTCGTGACCGACGCCAAGCTCGCCAAGGACTCGGCCGGGCTCTTCGCCGAGGCCACGGTCCGCTCGGCCGTGAACCCGGGCGTCTACCCCGTCCGGGTCAACTGCGACGGCTACGACGCCGTGGCCGAGGGCAAGCTGACGGTCGTCCCGCACGGCAAGCCCCTGCCGTCGTCGCGGGACCACGACCAGCTGCCGCTGTCCTCCCAGGCCCGCGACCAGGCCCGGGCGCCGCAGCCCTCCCCCGAGCGCGCGGTGCCGGAGCGGCCGTCCGTCCACCCGCAGCAGCAGGCCAAGCCGCCGGAGCAGCCGGCGCCCGTCGCGCCCGTTCCCGCGGGCGGGGGCGGCACGGCGGCGGAGGGCGCCCCGGGCACCCCCGGCCTCGTCCTCGCGGGCATCACCGCGCTGATCGCCACGGGCCTGATCTGGCACCGCCGCCGCACCGAGCCGTCCCGGCAGCAGTGAGGGAAGGCGACACCAGGCCATGTCCGAATCGCGCACCCGCGGCCGCGGCCGGCTCCTGACCGGGGCGGTGTGGGCCGTACTGCTGCTCGCCCTGTGGCTGTGGGGGCGTGAGATCACCGACGGGCCGGGATCGTCCGTCACCCCCACCGCGGGAGACGTCGCCGCGGCGGTCCGCCGCCCGGCGCGCCCGGCGCCGCCGTGCTCGTCGGCCACGTCGACACCGACAACGCGCCCGCCGTCTTCTACGACCTCGGCAGCCTCCGGCCCGGCGAGACCCTCACCGTCCGCCGCGCGGACGGCACCACCGCCGAGTTCACCGTCGAGGACGTCTCCGTCTTCACCAAGGACCGCTTCGACGCCGCCAAGGCCTACGGCCCGCGCGACGCCAAGCGCGCCGAACTGCGCCTGATCACCTGCGGCGGTGACTACGACCGCGCCCGCCGCTCGTACAGCGCCAATGTCGTTGTCTCTGCGTATCTGACCGGAACCGGACGGAATTGAGCGTATGGGTGCTCCAACCGGGCTAACTGACAACCCATCATCGAAGGATCACCCACGGTCGCGCGGTGGCGTGTGCCAGCATTGCAGGGACCGGTCATGTCCCGTGGGGGCGTGGGGACACCCCTGCAGGAATGCACCCGAGGGGGAATGGATGTTCGGCAGTCTCTCCGGCCGCGCCCGCGCGGCGCTGTCCACCGCCGGGGCCGCCGTGGGGGCGCTGCTGCTCCTCTCCGGCTGCTCCGACGACTCTGCCGCACCACCCGAGGTGGCAAGGCCCCCCGAGGCCCCCGCCCAGCACCCCAAGGCGCAGGTCCCCTTCTGGGTCAACCCGGAGTCCACCGCGGCCAAGCGGGCCGCCGAGCTGCGCAAGGGCGGCCGGAGCGGCCAGTCCGAGCTCCTCGCCAAGATCGCCGCCCAGCCCGTCGCCGAGTGGATCGGGCCGGACGACCCCGAGGGCCAGGCCCGGGGCTTCACCGAAGCCGCCGCCAAGGCCGACCGCATCGCCGTCCTCGTGCTCTACAACATCCCCCACCGCGACTGCGGTCAGTACTCCCAGGGCGGCGCCTCCGACGGCGACTCCTACCGGGGCTGGCTGGACGGCGCCGTGCGGGGCATCGGCGACCGCGGCGCGACGGTGATCCTGGAGCCCGACGCCCTGCCGCACATCTCGGACGGCTGCACCCCCCGCGATTACCACGAGGAGCGCTTCGCGCTGATCAAGGAGGCCGTCGGCCGCCTCAAGGCGCTCCCGCACACCAAGGTCTACCTCGACGCGGGCAACCCCAGCTGGGTCACCCCGGCCGACCGGATGGAGGAGCCGCTGCGCCGCGCCGGCATCGAGCGCGCCGACGGCTTCGCGCTGAACGTCTCCAACTTCCAGACCACCAAGGCCAACAAGGAGTACGGCCACCGCCTCTCGCAGCTGCTGGACGGCAAGCACTTCGTCATCGACACCAGCCGCAACGGCAACGGCCCGCTGCGCGCCGCCGACCACGAGAAGGCCTGGTGCAACCCCCACGGCCGCGCTCTGGGCGCCCCGCCCACCACGGACACCGGCGACCCCAAGGTGGACGCCTACCTGTGGGTCAAGCGGCCCGGCGAGTCGGACGGCACGTGCAAGGGCGGCCCCGACGCGGGCCAGTGGTGGGAGACCTACGCCCTCGACCTGGCGCGCAACGCCCGCTGACGCCCAGCACTCACTGACGCCCAACCCCCGCTGAGCCGGGCGCGCGCCGGCCCGCTAAGAGCTCGCCACCGGCACCTTCACCCACACCGCCGGCGAGGGCGTGCCCCGGCTGTCCACGACATGGAGCATGTACCACCCGGGCGGGACGAGCGAGGACTCCTTCGGCAGGGTGACCGTGATGCCGTTCGCCGTCCTCGTGAACTCCAGCGCGATCGAGCGCTGCTCCACGTTGGTGACGTGCGTGAACGACCCCGGCCTGATGAGGCGCGCTCTCGCGATGTCGCCCGGGCGGTCCGTGCGGTACGTGGCCGTGCCGCCCAGCTCCACCGTCCTCGGCTCGGCGTCCTTCAGCTCCGGGCGGCCCTTCCGGTAGAGGTAGGGCGGGGTGTAGAGGTCGATCTGCTGCTGGAAGACGCCCGGTTTGGTGTTGGCCTTGTCGCCGAAGAGCGAGTCGGAGCCGAAGGTCATCACGCGGCCGTCGGGCAGCAGCAGCGCGCCCGAGTGGTAGTTGCGGCCCACCAGGGGGTCGGCGACGGCGTGGGTGCGGTTGGCGGCCGGGTCGTAGATCTCGGCCTTGAGGACGTTGGAGTCGCCGCGGCCGCGGTAGTCCCCCGAGCCGTTGGTGGTGAGCACCGTGTCGTCCGGCAGGATGACGCTGCTGGGATAGCGGGCCTCGGCGTACAGCTCGGGGCCGTCGCGAAAGCGCGGGCTGGAGTCGTGCAGGTCGACGATGCGGGTCCTGGCCGTGGACTTCTTGTCCTCGCCGACCCCGCCGCCGCCGAGGACCATGTACCGCTGGTCCTGGGCGGGGGGCAGCAGCACGGACATGGAGGTCTCCAGGGTGTCCGGGTCGCTCATGCCGGGGATCTCGGTGAAGTCGTTGGTCGTCAGGTCCCACAGCCCCGGCACGCGACCCTTGTCCGCCGGGCCGTACCCCGCGTTCGAGCCGGTGTAGAAGATGCGGCCCTTGTCCGTGAGGAAGAGGGCGGGGTACGTCGGGAAGAAGCGCTCCTTGGGGAGGTAGGTCCACTTCTTCGTCTTCGGGTCGTAGACCTCGTTCTTGCCGGGGACGACCTGGCCGATCTCGTCGAGGCCGGAGACGGACAGGACCCGGCCGTCCTGGAGGGTGGTCAGCGTCGGATACCAGCGGGCCTCGTTCATCGGGTCGACCGTGACGTAGCGCTCGGCCTCGGGGTCGAACTCCAGGGTGTCCTTGATGCCCTGGAAGTCCTTCTTGTCGAAGGAGAGCTTGTTGGCGATCCCGTAGACGTTCTGGGCGTCCTTGCCGGTGAGGCCCTCGACGCGGTAGTTGTCGGTGAGGCCCGTCTCGTACTGGTGGCCCTTCTGCAGCGCCTCCACGTAGACGCGGGCGGTGGAGACCGTGACGGTGACCTTACGGGTCTCGCTGTCCTGCTCCTTCTTGGCGCGGGGGACGAGCACCGTGTCCTTCGCCTCGAAGGTCTTGCCGTTCTTGCGGCCCGTGAAGCGCGTGCCCGCGGGCAGCGTCATCGGCTTGTCCGGGTCCTCGTTGTGGACGACCATCAGACCGCCGGCCTTGTCGACGTCGCCCTCCAGCTTCTCGTAGCGCTGGGTGCCGCCGGCCACCAGCAGGCGGCCGTCGGGCAATTGGGTGTGGCCGGCGCAGAAGAGGTCCTTCGGGGTGGGAACGTCCTTGTAGGTGTTCCGCACCGGATCCCACAGGACCGTGCGGAAGGACTTCGCCCGGAAATTGGCGGCGTTGTTGCCCGAACCGGCGACGAGGAGCACCTTCCCGGTGTGCAGCAGGGCCGCGTGGATCGTATTGATCCGGTATTCCCCGGGGACGTCGACCACGTCCCAGTGGCCGTTCTTCGCCTTGTACTCCGGCTGATTGATCTTGTAGTCGTGGTACTGGTTCGAGGCGTAGCCCCAGATGGCCGGCCCGTTCATGCCCGCCAGGGCGAGCACCACCGCCGACCCGACCGCGAAGCGGCGGGTGCGGCGGCTGACACGGTAGTGCCGGAAATTCATCGGGAGGCCTCCACGGCTCTCTGGGCTCTGCGCGCGGTCCACCACCACGCGACGATCGGGGCGACGGTGATCGCGAGGGCCAGCGACGCCCAGGTGCGCATGGCGACGTGGGTGTGGCCGAGCCAGAAGGAGGCCACCAGCGAGCCGCCGAAGACCAGCAGGAAGAACAGATGGATGCGGAACGTCCCGAAGAGGGTGTCGGGGCTGGCCGAATCCCCCTTCGGGGTGACCACGAAGCGGCTCTTGCGGCGCAGCACGGCATCCGTCAGCGAGCGGGCGTAGATCGGCGCGGAGAGCGCGGACATCACCATGCCGGCCAGCCCGCCCGAGCCCTCCGGCTCGTGCGGCGAGACATTGTGCCGGCGGTTCCAGATGTAGAGCCCGATCTGCAGGGCCGCCGCATCGCTGTAGAGCATCATCCAGACCTCGGAATTGATCTGGATTCCGGAGGCGCCGAGCCCGAGGAAGAGGGCGCAGCTGAGGGCGCCGAGCATCCAGTTGAGTGCGGTCATCGGATAATAGATGACCATCAGGGTGTAATTGAGGAATTTCCCGGGGGAGAGGCTCCAGGGGCCTTTCCAGTACTGCTTGATGATGGTCTCGTAGGTGCCCCGGGACCAGCGCAGCTGCTGGGTGAAGAAATCCGTCCAGGCATTGGGGCCCTCGCCGACCGCGAGCACGTCCGGGGTGTAGACCGAGCGCCACTTGCGGCCGGTCGCAGGATTGCGGTGGCGGTGCAGTTCGAAGCCGGTGGCCATGTCCTCGGTGATCGAGTCGTAGAGGCCGCCGATTCCCTTCAGAGCGCTGATGCGGACGGCATTGTTGGTGCCGACGAACATGGGCGCGCCATAGCGGTTTCCGGCGCGTTGGATCAGGGCGTGGAAAAGGAACTGCTGGCTTTCTGCGGCCTTGGTCACGGCCGCATCGTAGTTCCCGTAGACCTGAGGACCAACGACAAACGCGATATCGGGGTCGCGGAAGTATCCGAGCATGCGTTCCAGGAAGTTGGGCAGCGGGACGTGGTCGGTGTCGACCGAGGCGAAGAAGTCGTAGGCGTCGCCGTGGGCGTCGAGCCAGGCGTTGTAGTTCCCGTGCTTGGTCCTGGCGCGGAAGTGCCCCTTCGGCCGGTTCCACTTCTCGATGCCCTTGCGGGAGAAGTGGCGCACGCCGAGGCGCCGGCAGACGGCCTTGACGGCGGGGTCGTCGCCCTCGTCGAGCAGCCAGACGTCGAGCGGGCCGCGGTGGCGCAGCCGGACCGCGGCCTCCAGGGTCCGGGTCACCATCTCCAGCGGCTCCTTGCCCGGCACGAAGGAGGTGAGGAAGGCGACCTTGGTGCCCGTCTCGGGCACGACCGGGACGGGGTCGCGGGCGACGAGCGTGGCGTGGGCGTTGGAGGCGACGTTCATCGTGCGGAAGAGCTCGATGAGGCCGATGGAGACCAGCATCACCGCGTCCAGCGTCCGCATCAGGGGCGTGGCGTGATCGCGCTGCGTCCAGTGCGCCGGCTGCATCAGCCACACCAGCAGAGCCAGCGATACGACCGGCGCGGCGGCGAGGAGGACCGCGCCGAGGACGCGGTGTGTCTCCTCGGCGAGCAGGCTGCGGTAGCGCACGCGGTAGGGGCGGTCCGGGTCGGGCTGGGTGAGCGGGCCGGCCAGCCGGCTGTAGTGCTCGTAGTCGAAGCGGGGCCGGGCTCTCGGCGGGCGCGCGGGGAGCGGCGGCGGGGCGGGAGCGCCGTGGCCGGGCTGCTGCGGGATCGTGCCCTGGCTGACGGGTGTGCGGGGCCCGGCCGCCGCCGTCGGGTCGTGGAGCTGCCGCCGGGCGCCGGCAGGAGTGGACGTCATGTGTCATTGCCCCCCGCACGCATGCTGACTGCGTGTGTCAGATCGCGGGTCTCATCCGGCCCCCCACGGCCACACGGACCCCAAGAGCACCGGCCCCCCCGGCGCCACCCAACTCAACTCGATAGTCACTCAGTGATGTTGGGTCATCGCTGTCCGTTCAGGATCTCGGACGCCCGGGCATGATCGCAAGGGTGAAACAAGGTGTTTACCGGGCAAAGTGGTGCGACCTGCCACGATGAGTCATGTCATTGACCGGAAAATGACTCAAGGCCCCTCACCGATGGTGAGGGGCCTTGAGGCTCGCGTGCGCCGCCAGGGACTCGAACCCCGGACCCGCTGATTAAGAGTCAGCTGCTCTAACCAACTGAGCTAGCGGCGCCTGCTGACAGAGAAAACTCTACCTGATCCCGGAGGGTGCTCCCGACCACCGGGCCGGGTCACCCGCCCGGCCGTCCCCGGCGTGCGGCCTTGGGGGGCCGCTGAGAGGCTGTGCCCGAGTGCCGGCAGGGGGCCGGAGCGAAGGAAGGCGACGGGCGTGGTGCGAATACGCAGCGCGGTCGTGGCGGCCGTATGGGCGGCGGTGCTGGCCGGGCCCGGAGCGGGCCCCGCGGCCGCGGCCCCCGGCCCGGTGGCGGGACGCGGCGGTCCCCGGGCGGTCCTGCCGGCGGTCCGGCCCGCCGGCGACCGTCTGGAACCGGCCATTCGCTACGCGACGGCCCATCTGGGTGACCCCTTCGCCATGGGCGGTACGGGTCCCCGCCGCTGGGACTGCTCCGGGCTCGTCCAGCAGGCCTACCGCCGCGCGGGTGTGCGACTGCCGCGCATCGCCTCCGACCAGTACCGGGCCACGAAACGGATCACCCGGCGCGCGCTGCACCGCGGCGACCTCGTCTTCTGGTCCCGCAACGGCCGGGCCTCCGGGGTCCACCACGTGGCGCTCTACCTGGGCGGGGAGCGCTACATCGAGGCGCCGCACCCGGGCGCCAGGGTGCGGATCTCGACCTTCTCCCGCTACCGGCCGAACCTCTACGGGCGGCCCCGCTGACGCCCGGCGCTAGCGTGCGCGCATGACGATCATCAACATGGCGGCCGACGCGTGGGCGCTCGCGGGCGGCGGCGCGGGCGCGGACGGCCGGACCCTCCTCGGCATCGCCGGACCGCCCGGCGCGGGAAAGTCGACGCTCGCCCGGGCCCTGGTCGCTCAGGTGCGGCGGCAGCACGGCGCCGGCAGTGCCGCGTACCTGCCGCTGGACGGCTTCCACCTCTCCAACGCGCAGCTGGAGCGCCTCGGGCTGACCGCGCGCAAGGGCTCCGCGCCGAGCTTCGACGTGTGGGGCTACGCCGACCTGCTGCGGCGCGTGACGCAGGAGCGCGACCGGGACGTCTACGTGCCGGACTACGACCGCACGCTGCACGAGCCGGTCGCCGCCCGGCACCTGGTCCCGCCGTCGGCCCGGCTGGTGGTCACGGAGGGCAATTACCTGGCCTGCGACGAGCCGGGCTGGCGCGACGCCCGCCGGTACCTCGCCGAGCTCTGGTACGTCGAGACACCTGACGAAGTCCGTCAAGACCGCCTGCTTGAACGGCAAAGGACCGGAGGGCGGGACGCGGCTGCCGCACGGGCATGGGTGCAGGGCAATGACGGTCCCAATGGCGAACAAGTGAAGGCTTCGCGTCACCGGTGTGACCGGATCCTTTCGACCGTTGGCCTAGACATGCCAAACGGCCGGTACTAGCCTCCGCCTTGGTCTAGACCGCATTTCACTCGGCTCACAGAACCCCCCACGTTCTCCGAGGAGCGAAAGCATGCGCAAAAAGATCAGTGCGGCGATCATCGGCTTCGGCATCGCCGGCGTGTCCCTGTTCGCCACCGGCAGCGCGAGCGGCCACGGCTACACCGACTCACCCACCAGCCGGCAGGTGTACTGCGCCAATGGCACCGTCACGGACTGCGGCGCGATCCGGTGGGAGCCGCAGAGCGTCGAGGGCTCCAAGGGCTTCCCGGCCCGCGGGCCCGCCGACGGCACCATCTGTTCCGGCGGCAACAGCCGCTTCGCGGAGCTCGACGATCCGCGCGGCGGCCAGTGGCCGGCCACCAAGGTCACCTCGGGCCAGAGCCTCACCTTCCGGTGGCGGCTCACGGCCCGCCACGCCACAACCGACTTCCGCTACTACCTCACCAAGCCCACCTACGACCCGAGCCGGCCGCTCACCCGGGCCGACCTCGAAGCACAGCCCTTCCTGACCGTCCCCTACGGCGGCCGGATACCCGAGGCCACCGTCTCCCACCAGGGCACCCTGCCCGCGGGCCGCACCGGCAAGCAGCTCGTCCTCGCCGTGTGGACCATCGCGGACACGGGCAACGCCTTCTACGCCTGCTCCGACGTCCGGTTCTGACGGCCCCGGCGGCCGCACGGACGAACGGAGCCTCCCGGCGCCTCCCCGGGGTGGGGCCGGGGAGGCGCCCCAGGCCGCGCCGGATTGCCGGACCCCCTCGCCCGGCCCGCTCACTCCGCCCCGGAGTCACCCTTGCCGCCCGGCCGGAGGGCGATCCTCGCCAGGACCCCCGCCACCACCAGCGCCACCCCCGCCAGCAGCACGTAGTCCGGCACCGCGCCGCCCACCCGGGACGCGAGCTCCTCCAGGCGGTACTCCTGGTCCGCGTCCAGGATCCCGGGCAGGCCCGTCGTCCCGTCGTAGGCGAGGAACAGCACCCCGATGCCGATGAAGAGCAGGCCCGAGACCAGCGACGTCGTGTGCAGCCGCAGCGGCCCCAGCCGCAGTTCCCGGCCGCGCAGCCAGCGCCGGCCGCCGAGCCGGAAGCGGTCCCAGAAGACCGCCAGCACGAACAGCGGCAGCGCCATCCCGAGGGCGTAGACGGCGAGCATGGAGCCGCCGTAGACCGGGTTGCCGTTGACGGCGGTCACCGTCAGCACCGCGCCGAGGATCGGCCCGGCGCAGAACCCGGCCAGCCCGTACACGCAGCCCAGCAGGAACGTCGACGCCGCCGAACGCGGCGTGATCCGCCCGGCCGCGGCCTGGGCCCTCTTCGACGCGAAGCCCAGGCCCAGGATCTGGGCGGCGCCCATGGCGATCACGATCCAGCCGCCGGCGGTCACCAGCAGCTCGCGGTGGCCGTTGAAGAGCCGGCTCGCGGCGGTGGACGCCACGCCGAGCGGCACGAGCGTGGTCGCGAGGCCCGCGTAGAAGACGCAGGTGCGGGCCAGCAGCCGGCCCGGGCTCGCCAGGGAGTACGCGAAGAAGGCCGGCAGCAGCAGCGCGCTGCACGGGCTGACCAGGGCGAGGGCGCCGCCGAGGAACGCGGCGAGGTAGCCGATGTCGCTCACGCCGCCGCCCTACTTCGCGCGGTCGTGCGCGGCCCGCGCCTGGGCGATGGCCTCGTCGAAGGCGGCCATCGGCTGCGCCCCGGCGATGGGGCGGCCGCCGACGAGGAAGGACGGGGTGGAGGTCACGCCGAGGTCGTACCCCTCCTTCTGGTCCTTCTTGACGGCTTCCTCGGAAGCCGACCCGTTCAGATCGGAGCGGAAGCGGTCGATATCGCTCACGCCGGCCTTGCCGGCCAGGTCGACGAGCTTGTCCTCGGCGAGCGCGTCACCCTTGCGGAGCTTGGCGTAGACCTCGTCGTGGAACTGCCAGAACTTCCCCTGCCGACCGGCCGCCCAGGAGGCGCGGGCGGCGCGCTCGGAGTCCTTGCCGAAGATCGGGAAGTTGCGGAACTCGATGCGCAGCACGCCCTCGTCCACGTACTTCTTGATCAGCTCGGGCTGGCTGTCGCGGGTGAACTTGCCGCAGTACGAGCACTGGTAGTCGGCGTACTCCACGAGTACGACCGGCGCGTCCTTGCGGCCGAGCGCGAGGGGGTCGCCGTCCTGGCGGCGGCTGGTGGCCCGCTCGGCCTGGGCGAACACCGGGTCCATCGGGTCGGTGGAGGACGTGCCGGACGCGGAGGGCGTGCGCTTGCCGGAGCCGCCGCTCTTGCCGATCGCCATGCCCACCGCGACCACGGCGACGACGAGGGCGAGGACCGCGCCGAGGGCGGCGAGGCGGCGGGGGAGGGAGACGGCGCGGGCGCCGGTACGGGCCTTGGCCTGGGACGGCTTCGCGGCCTTGGGGGATTTAACAGACATAAAAGAGAAAACTCCCGGGAGGGTGCGGAATCCGGATATGCCGAAGCACGGCCCGGCGAAGGGCCGTGACGGGGGATCTAGATCCGCAGTACCGGGAGCAGCTCGGCGCAGCCGGCGGCGGAGGCGGGCGGTGCGCGCGGGGCGGTCGCCCGGGGCGCGGCGGCCTGGGGGAGCGGGGCGCGGGCGGTGCCCGGCGCGGTGACGGGATCGGCGTGCCCGGAGGCGACGGCGGTCTCGGCGTCCTTCAGCGGCACGTCCCGCTGGCGGCAGCTGGAGCCGCTGTCCGGGGCGTCGGCCCGTACGAGCTGTCCGGCGCGGGCGGGTGCTGCCGGGTCCGCGTGACGCACGGACTCCGCGGCCCGGACGGGCGCGGCGGCCGGGGCGACCGAGGCGGACGGCTGGGCGCCACCCGGAAGCGGCCCGAAGACGACCGCGAGGAGAAGCAGGAGCGCGGCCACGGCCGCCGACCGGTGACTGGTGATCGTGCCGGTCACGGTTCTCCTCTCCTGGCGCACGTCGGGACGGACGGCCCCCATGCTACGGGCCCCGCTCGGACGCCCGGGGTGTGCGGGCATACGCCGAAGGCCCCCACCTGACGGTGGAGGCCTTCGGCTGTCTGTGCGCCGCCAGGGACTCGAACCCCGGACCCGCTGATTAAGAGTCAGCTGCTCTAACCAACTGAGCTAGCGGCGCCTGCTGACAGAGATAAATATACCTGGTCCCGGGGGGTGCTCTCGACCGCGTTTCCCTCCGGCCCCCTTCGCACCGCCCGGCGGCCCTCAGAGGGCCATCGACAGCATCAGGGGCGCGGCCCGCCGGTTCAGCGACTCCGCGGCCTGCCGCAGCCGGTGGGCGTGGGCCAGGGGCAGGGAGAGGGCGAGGCAGCCCACGGCGCTCCCGGCGGTGACCGGGACGGCCGCGCAGACCGTGCCGACGGCGTACTCCTGGAGATCGAGGACGGGGACGGTCGCCGGCTGCCGTTCGAGGGTGGTGAGGAGCACCTTCTCGCTGGTGATCGTCCGGGAGGTGAGCCGGGCGGCCCGGTGGCGCGAGAGGTGGTCGCGGCGGTCGTCGTGGTCGAGCTGGGTGAGCAGGCACTTGCCGACGGCGCTGGCGTGGGCGGCGGAGCGGAAGTCCACCCACTCGTTGACCCGCGGGGTGTGCGGCCCGTCCGCGACCTGCGTGATCCTCACCTCGCCGTCGATGTACCGGCTCAGGTACACCGCGGCGCCGAGCGAATCGCGGAGCTCGCCCAGCGACTGCTGCAGCTTGTGGCGCAGGGCGGCGCTGCGGTCGCCGCCGGAGCCGAGCAGGACGAGGGCGTCGCCCGTGACGTACCCGCCGTCGCCGGTGCGCTGTACGTAGTCCTCGTGGCGGAGCATCGGCAGGAGGTGGGCGAGATGGGCGGCGGGCAGTCCGGTCTCGCGTGCGATCTGGCTCGTGGTCACCCCTCCGGAGTGCCGGGCGACCGCCTCGAGCACCCGCAGGGCGTACTGCACCGAGTGGAACGGTGCGGTCGGGTCGGGCTTGAGCGCCACGGTCTCCCCCTACGGGCTTCCGGCGAGTCTCCCGCCGACCACGATAACGGCGAAACGTGCCGCTAGCAGCGGGTGTTGGCAGCTCGGCATATGCCGCTGCCATGAAATGCGGAACGCGGCCGCGGACGGCGCGGGGGACGGGCGGGGGAATAACCGGAGACGATCTCCGGCTGCCCCTTTCGGCCGGTCGCAGCGGACCGGCTCCCGGCGCGGCACCCCGTGCCGCGCCGCGGACGATCAGGAACAGGAAGGCGGACCACCGTGCCCGACGCCACCGTGCCCGACGCGCAGGACGACTTCATCCGGGGGCGGGCCCGGGGCAGCGCCCCCGTTCCCCTGTCCGTACTGGACCTGGCGACCGTCGGCGCCGGACGGACCGCCCGGCAGGCCCTCGCCACCACCGTCGAGACGGCCCGCCTGGCCGAGCGCCGCGGCTACCACCGCTTCTGGGTCGCCGAGCACCACTCGATGCCCGCCATCGCCAGCTCCTCCCCGGCCGTCGTCCTCGCCCACCTCGCGGCGCACACCGAGCGCATCCGCCTCGGCTCGGGCGGGGTGATGCTGCCCAACCACGCGCCGCTGGTGATAGCCGAGCAGTTCGGCACGCTGGAGGCCCTCGCCCCCGGGCGCGTGGACCTCGGCCTCGGGCGCGCCCCGGGCACGGACGGCGCCACGGCCGCCGCGCTGCGCCGCACCGACCGGCTGAGCGAAGGCGCGGACGAGTTCCCGCAGCAGCTGGCCGAGCTGATCCGCTTCCTCGACGACGACTTCCCCGACGGCCACCGCTACGCCGGGATCCACGCCGTGCCCGGCCCGGTCCAGGGCCGCGTCCCCGGCGGGGTGCAGCGCGCCGACCGCCCCTCGGTCTGGCTGCTCGGCTCCTCCGGCTTCAGCGCGCGGCTCGCCGGCGCGCTGGGCCTGCCCTTCTCCTTCGCGCACCACTTCTCCTCCGGCAACACGGTGGCCGCGCTGGACCTCTACCGCGAGTGCTTCCGCCCCTCCTCGGTCCTGGACCGCCCGTACGCCAAGATCGGCGTGCAGGCGTTCGCGGCGGAGGACACGGCCGAGGCCCGCCGCCAGGTGCTCACCGGTGCGCTGTCGATGCTGCGGGTGCGCACGGGGCGGCCGGGGCTGGTCCCGACGCCGCAGGAGGCGGCGTCGTACGACTTCAGCCCGGCGGAGCGGGAGTTCGTCGACAGCCGGATCGCCAATGTGGTGCACGGCACGCCCGAGGTGGTCAGGGAGGGCCTGAACCACCTGGTGAAGACGACCGGTGTCGACGAACTGATGATCACGACGAACGCGCACGGCGCGGAGGCGCGGCTGCGCAGCTACGAGCTGATCGCGGACGTGTACGGCATGTGAGGCGCGGGTCCGGCCGGCCGCCGGGGCGCTAGGGGCGCACCCCCGTCGTCAGCAGGGAGGAGATCGAGTCCGCCGGTACGGGGCGGGAGTAGAACCACCCCTGCCCCGTGTCGCAGCCGATGCGCCCCAGCCGCTCCGCCTGCTCCGCGCTCTCCACGCACTCGGCCGTCACGGTGATCCCCAGCCGGTGCGCGAGCTGGACCAGGGCCTCGACGATCGTCTCGTCCGCGGGGTTCGGCGGCTCCTCCGCGCGGAAGCCGCGGACGAAGGAGCCGTCGAGCTTGAGCGTGGAGACCGGCAGACGGCTGAGGTAGGCGAGGTTGGAGTAGCCGGTGCCGAAGTCGTCGATGGCGATGGCCACGCCCATGTCGCTGAGCTGGCGCAGCTGCTGCAGCGGCCGGCCCGCCGAGCCCATCACCGCCGACTCGGTGAGCTCCAGCTGCAGCAGCCGGGCCGGCAGGCCGGTCTCGGCGAGGATCGCCGCCACGTCGGAGACCAGATCGGAGTCCCACACCTGCCGCACCGCGACGTTGACGCTGACGACGATCGGTTCCTCGGGGTGGGCGAGCTGCCACTGCCGCGCCTGGCGGCAGGCGGTCGCGAGCACCCAGCGGCCCAGGGGGACGATCGCCCCGGTCTCCTCGGCGAGGCCGATGAACCGATTCGGCGCGAGCATTCCGAACTGCGGGTGACGCCAGCGCACCAGCGCCTCCACCCCGCGCACGACCCCGTCGCCGAGGCCCACCAGCGGCTGGTACTGCAGGACGAACTCGCCGCGCTCGACCGCGAGCCGCAGCGTGCTGGAGAGGGCCTGGCGGGTCATCCGGTGGGCGTTGCGCTCGGGGTCGAAGAGCGTCCAGCGGGCCTTGCCGTCGGCCTTCGCCCAGTACAGCGTGGTGTCGGCGGCCTGCATCAGCTCGGTGGCGTGGGTGCCGGCCGCGGGGCGCTCGACGACGCCGATGCTCGCCGACACCGACAGCTGCTGCCCGGCCACCTCGAACGGCTGCTGGAGCCCGTCCTGGATGCGGGCGGCGAGCCCGACGAGCTGTTCGGTGCCCTCGGACTCCTCCACCAGCAGCGCGAACTCATCGCCCCCCAGCCGGGCGACGAGGTGCCCGCCGGGCGCGGCGCACTCGCTCAGCCGCCGGGCCACCGCGCCCAGCAGCCGGTCCCCGGCCCGGTGGCCGAGGGTGTCGTTGATGGCCTTGAAGCCGTCGAGGTCCAGATAGCAGACGCCGATGCGGCCCTGCCCGCCCCGCGCGGCGGAGGCCGTGGCCAGCGCGGTGGTCAGGCGCTCGAAGAACAGGCTGCGGTTGGGCAGCCGGGTGACGGGGTCGTGCATCCGCAGGTGGCGCAGCCGGGCGCGCAGGTCGCGCCGGTCGCTGATGTCGGCGACGGACAGCAGCGTGTCGCAGCTGTCGGGCAGCGGGGTGACGATCACCTCGGCCCACACGCCCTGGCCGCCGGTGTGCTTCAGCCGCCGGGTGCAGTGCAGGCGCTCGCGGCGGCCGAGGAGCACTTCGCGGTACGCGCTCCAGGTGCGCGAATCCTCGCGCAGGCCGGTGAACTCGGCGGCCGGGGCGTCGGCGAGCCGGGCCGGGTCGGTGCCCAGCAGGGCCCCGAGCGCGTGGTTGGCGGTGCGCACCCGGCCGTCGCGGCCCACCACGGCCATGGCGAGCTGCGCGGCATTGAACGCGGCACGAAAATCACTGGATTCATTACGTTGCGTGACGACTGTAGGCGTTGGGCAGGGCGCGCCGCCCTGGCCATCGAGGGTTCCGCTCACCGCTCGCTCCCGCAAGGCATTCGTTCCGCACTGGTTTCGTATGGGTCTCATGGATCTCGTACGCGTGTCCGAACGAGCGGCGGGAGGCCGTCCGTCCGGCGTATCCGTGCTGGAAATGTGGCGATCATAGAGCTCGCAGGAGGACCGTTCCAGCGGCCCTGCCGCGAGAGGCCGGGCCGCGGCCCCCGGGGTGTCCACTTCTGCACGACCGTGCGCGCTCGTGCCTGAGGCTGTTGTGCCACACCCTCTCGATTGACCATCAGTGACTGAGTGTGATGTACCCAGAAGTCGGGCTAGTCACTCGACCGGAGCAGCGGAATGGGGCATACCACCATAAATCCACCGAGGGTGGATGAGGTGTCCCGAATCCGTCCCGGGAGGTCGACGTGGTGCGTCCGCAGACACCCATGGGAGTGGACCGGCCGCGGCCGCTGCGCCGCGTCGGGGTCGTCCTCACCGTCCTGTGCGCCATCGCGGCGACCACGCTCGTCGCCGTCCCCGCCCAGGCCGTGGGGCCCGGCGGGCCCTGCGCGCTCCCGCGCAGCCAGGCCCACCACTCCGAAGGGCTCGACAGCTGGAACCCGGCCTATCCACGGCCCGTCGGGCGGCTCGACGCCGTCATGATCTTCCTGTCCTTCCCGGACTCCAAACCCGCGGTGTCCCCCGAGAAGCTCGCGGCCGACCACTTCCCCGCCACCAGCCGCTTCTTCGAGCGGGCCTCCTACGGCCGGTTCTCCCTGCGCGCCCACCCGGTGAAGCGGTGGGTGAAGATGCCCCGGTCCGCCACCTCGTACCGCATACAGCGCGACTGGGAGGGCGACCGGCGCTCCGACTACCTGCGCGACGCCGTCGCCGCCGCCGACCCCGGCGTGGACTTCGGCCGCTACGACCTCGTCTACCTCGTCGCCGACCCCGACGCGCCGGGCGTCGACTCCGACGCGACCAAGGTCGTCAACCTCGACCGGCCCCTGCTGGCCGACGGCGCGCAGCTGCGCCGCATCGTCACCGTCTTCGAGCACCACCCGCCCGACCGCAACGTCCTCGCCCACGAGACCGGGCACGTCCTGGACCTGCCCGACCTCTACCACCGGCCCACCGACGGCAAGGGCGACTGGGACACCCACGTCGGCGACTGGGACCTCATGGGCAGCCAGTTCGGGCTCGCCTCCGACCCCTTCGGCTGGCACAAGTGGAAGCTCGGCTGGCTCACACCGGCCCAGGTGGCCTGCACCCGCGGCCCCAGCGGCGCCCTCTACACCCTCCAGCCGCTGGAGACGCCCATGCAGCCGGGCGGCGACGGCCGCACCCGCCTGATCGTGATCCGCACCGGCACCACCACGGCGCTGGCCGTGGAGGCGCGCTCCGCCTCCGGCAACGACAGCGGCGCCTGCACGGAGGGCGTCCTCGTCTACCGGGTGCACAGCGACACCGCCTCGGGCAGCGGCCCGGTGCAGGTCCTCGACGGGCATCCCGGTCACCAGGCCTGCTGGGGCGAGTCCGTCTACCCGCCGCTGGCCGACGCGCCGCTCGGCGTGGGGGAGTCCCTGGCCTCGGAGACCGACGGGGTGCGGGTGACCGTACGGGGGCGGACGGCCGGCGGGTCGTGGACCGTCGGGGTGACCCGGGCGTGAGGCGCGCCCACCGCGCGAGCGCGGACACGACGAAGGCCCTCACCTTGCGGTGAGGGCCTTCGACTGTCTGTGCGCCGCCAGGGACTCGAACCCCGGACCCGCTGATTAAGAGTCAGCTGCTCTAACCAACTGAGCTAGCGGCGCCTGCTGACAGAGAAGACTCTAGCACCCTGATCGGGTGGAACGAAAATCCGGATGTTTCAGCGGGCTGCGAGGGTGCTTGCGCAGGTCAGCGGGGTGCCCCGGGTCACATGGCGGGTTCGGGAGTGACCTCTGGGGAGAGCTCGGCGGTGCGCTGCCGGGGCCGGACGGGGAGCTCGGCGAGCGGAGAACCGGCCGCCGCGCGGGCCACCCGCACGCAGGCCCACAGCAGCGCCTCGGCGTCCGGCAGCCACGGGTGGCGCGCCTCGGGGGCCACCACCCAGCGCGAGACGGGCGGCGCGGGCTCCTCGGGGCCGGAGGGGTAGAGCGGCGGGACGGTCACGGTGTCGCCCGTGCCGTGGCACAGCAGCGGCGGCATCGCGCGGGCCCACTCCTCCCAGCCGAGCAGCGCGGGCAGGCGCTGGGCCGTGCCGGGGGCCGCGAACAGCTGCAGCCGGCCGCGCTGGGCGGCCACCGGCCCGGAGCCCGGCCCCTTCTGCCATAAGCGGTCCAGCACCCGGCGGCCGAACAGGGCCGGGGCGCTGACCACGTCGAAGGCGACTCCGCAGGGCAGCGCGACCGGATTGGCCGGGCAGTCGATCCACAGGGCGTGCACGCTGCGGGGGAAGGGACTGGCCGAGGCGAGCCAGTCCGCCCCGGCGAGGGTGACGTGGGCGGAGCGGGGCTGCCGGGAGGGGCCGCCGGGAGCGCCGGAGCCCGGGGAGAACGGATCGCGCGGGTCGTACTGCCGAGAGGTCATGACGCCCATGCTGGGCGGTGCGGAGACCGGGGCATCCGGTAGTTGCGGAAGTCGGGACAGGCCGGGGTGCGGTGCGCTATTTTTCGCGCCGCATATGCCAACGGCCCATGGTCGGGGCCATGGGCCGGGGTGCGGCGCGCTCACGGAACGCGGGTCACTCGCCGTTGCGGCTGCCGCGCATCAGATCCCGGCCGAACTCGACCATCTTCTTCGCGTAGTCCTCGCTCCACTCCGCGCGCTCGGCGATCACGGCGGTGGACAGCCGGTCGAACCGCCGGGGGTCGGCGAGCTGCGCCGCCGCCACCGCCTGGAACTCGGTCGCCCGGTCGGCCGCGGCGCGGAACGCCAGCGCGAGCTCCGTGGAGCGCGCGAGCAGCTCGCGGGGGTCCTCGATCGACTCCAGGTCGAAGAAGTGCTCGGGGTCGGCGACCGCCTCCGGGGGCTCGAAGAGCAGCTGCGCGGGCTTCAGGCGGCGCGGTCGCTCGGTCGGGCCCGCGTCGGGAGCCGACTGCGGCTCGGACATGTACATACCTCCAGGATCGTCTGCACCGCCATCCATTGTCCTGCGCGACGCAAGGGCGCCCCCCCCGGCGGCTGCGGCCCGATCCCCCTACCGGTCAGTACGGCGGGAGCTGGCCCGTCCGGGCCACCTGGGAGTACCAGCGGGCGCTGGACTTGAGCGTGCGGACCTGGGTGGCGTAGTCGACGTGCACCGCACCGAAGCGCTTGCTGTAGCCGTGGGCCCACTCGAAATTGTCCAGCAGCGACCAGAGGAAGTAGCCGAGCACGTCGGCCCCGTCGGCGATGGCCCGCCGGACGGCGTCGAGGTGGGCGTGCAGGTAGGCGATGCGCTCCGGGTCGTGCACGGCGCCGTCACCGTCGGGCTTGTCGTCGTAGGCCGCGCCGTTCTCGGTGACCACCAGCGGCAGGCCGGGGACCTCCTCGGCGAAGCGGAGCAGCAGGTCGTACAGGCCGGTGGGGTCGACCGACCAGTCCATCGCGGTGCGCTTGCCGGGCGGGCGGTGGAAGGCGACGCCCCCGGCCGCGGGGAACGGCGAGGGTTCGCGGGCCTCGCCGGGCGGGGCGGCGTCGGTGGCGGCCGCCACCACGGTGGGCGTGTAGTAGTTGATGCCCAGCGAGTCGAGCGGGTGTTTGATGACCGCCGGGTCGCCGTCGTGCACGAACGACCAGTCCGTGACGGACGCCGTGTCGGCGAGCAGGTCCTCGGGGTAGGCGCCGTGCAGCATGGGGCCCGTGAAGACGCGCGTGGCGAGGGCGTCGATGCGCCGCTGGGCGTCGACGTCCTGCGGGGCGTCGGTGAAGGCGCGCACGACGCCCGGGTTGAGGGTGACCGACACCTGCCCGTGGGAGGGCAGGGCCGCGCGCAGGGCCTGCGCGCCCAGGCCGTGGGCCAGGTTGAGGTGGTGGGCGGCGCGCAGGGCCGCGAGGTCGTCGGTGCGGCCCGGCGCGTGCACCCCGGAGCCGTAGCCGAGGAAGGCGCTGCACCAGGGCTCGTTGAGGGTGGTCCACATCTCGACGCGGTCGCCGAGGGCCTCGGCGACGAGGTGGGCGTAGTCCGCGAAGCGGTGGGCGGTGCCGCGCTCCGGCCAGCCGCCGGCCGACTCCAGCTCCTGCGGCAGGTCCCAGTGGTAGAGGGTCAGCACGGGGCGGATGCCGTGGTCGAGGAGGTCGTCGACGAGGGCGCGGTAGAAGTCCAGGCCCGGCTGGTTGGCGTGGCCGCGGCCGGTGGGCTGCACGCGCGGCCAGGAGACGGAGAAGCGGTACGCGCCGAGTCCGAGGTCCGCCATCAGCCGGACGTCGTCCGCGCGGCGGTGGTAGTGGTCGGTGGCGGTGTCGCCGGTGTCACCGCCATGGGTCTTGCCGGGGGTGTGGGAGAAGGTGTCCCAGATGGAGGGCGTGCGGCCGTCCTCGTGGGGCGCGCCCTCGACCTGGTACGCCGCGGTCGCGGTGCCCCAGAGGAAGCCGGGCGGGAAGTTCACGGTCATCGGGGTCTCCCGGGAGTGGGGGCGTGGAGGGGGAGCGGCGCGGGGTCAGCCCTTGACGGCGCCCCGCATGATGCCGCCGACGATCTGTTTGCCGAAGAGGGTGAAGGCGAGCAGCAGCGGAAGCGTGCCCAGCAGCGCGCCGGCCATGATCACGGACTGGTCGGGGACGTAGCCGCGGCCGAGCCCGGTGAGGGCCACCTGGACCGTGGGGTTCTCCTGGGTCAGCGCGATGATCGGCCAGAAGAAGTCGTTCCAGGCCTGGACGAAGGAGAGCATGGCCAGCACGGCCATCGCGGGCCGGGCGACGGGGAAGACGACGTGCCAGATGACGCGCAGGCTGCTGGCCCCGTCGACGCGGGCCGCCTCCACCAGCTCGCCGGGGAGCGCCTCCAGCAGGTACTGGCGCATGAAGAAGACCCCGAAGGCGCTGACGAGCGTGGGCAGGACCACCGACTGCAGCTGGTCGGTCCACTTGAGTTCGGCGATGACCATGAACAGGGGGACGACGCTGAGCTGCGGCGGCACCATCATCGTGCCCACCGTCAGGAGCAGCAGCGCCCCGCTGAAGCGGAACTTCAGCTTGGCGAAGGCGAAGCCGGCGACGGTGCAGAAGACCACGGTGCCCAGCGCGACCGTCCCCGCGACGAAGAGGGTGTTGAGCAGGGCCAGGCCCATGTTGGCCTCGCTCCAGGCGATGCCCGCGTTCTCGGCGAGGCGCGTGCCGAACCAGAAGGGCGGCGGGGTCTTGGCCAGCCGGGCGTTGTCCCGGGAGGCGGTGACCGCCGTCCAGACGAGGGGGAAGAGCGAGCCGGCGGTGAAGAGCGAGAGCACCGCGTAGGTGAGGGGGCCGGCGTGCAGCTGCCGGCCCGCACGGGTGCGGGCCGCGCCGGAGGCCCGCCGGTGCGGCAGGCGCGGGAGGCGGGCCCGGTCCCGCAGGGCGGCCCTGCGGGACCGGGCCCGCTGCGGTCCGGGGCCTTCGGGCCTCGGTCGTCCGGTCGTCGTGATCGTCACGGCAGTCCCTCAGTGGCTCTTCCTCAGCCGCCGCGCGAGGAGCATGTTGGCCGCGGCGATCAGCAACAGGATCAGGAACATCGTCCAGGCGACGGCGGAGGCGCGCCCGAGGTGGAAGTTGAACCAGCCCTGTTCGTAGAGGTAGAGGCCGAGGGTCTGGAACTGGTGCGAGGCGCCGCCCTTCTGCCCGCCGGCCCCGCCGAAGAGCAGGGGCTCGCCGAAGAGCTGGGTGGCCCCGATGGTCGAGACGACGACGGTGAACAGGATGGTGGGGCGCAGGGCGGGCACGGTGACGTAGCGGAACTGCTGCCCGCGGGAGGCGCCGTCCAGCGCCGCCGACTCGTACAGCTCGTCGGGGACGGCCTGCATGGCCGCCAGGTAGATCAGGGCGTTGTAGCCCGTCCACCGCCAGATGACGATCGAGGAGACCGCGAACTGGGAGCTCCAGGTGCCGTTCTGCCAGTCGACGGGGCTGATGCCGAGGGACCCCAGGGCCCAGTTGACCATGCCGTAGTCGCGTCCGTAGAGGAGGACGAAGACGAGGGTGGCGGCGGCGACGGAGGTGGCGTACGGGGTGAGGAGGGCGACCCGCCAGAAGGTGGCGGCGCGCAGCCGGTAGTGCAGCAGATGGGCGAGGCCGAGCGCCATCAGCAGCTGCGGGACGGTGGAGATCACGCCGATGGTGAACGTGTTGCGCAGGGCGTTCCAGAAGAAGGCGTCGTCCAGCAGGCGGGTGTAGTTGTGCAGGCCGACCCACTCCATGTGGTCCGGCGAGGCCAGCTCGACCCGGTGCAGCGAGGCCCAGCCGGTGTAGAGGAGCGGGAAGAGGCCGAAGGCGCCGAAGAAGAGGAAGAACGGCGCGATGAAGGCGTAGGGGCTGTAGCGGACGTCCCAGCGGTAGAGGCGGCTGCGCCACGGCCCCGGGCGGGCCCCGCCGTGCGTGCCGGGCGGGCGGGGGAGCGGGGCCCCGGCCTCCTCGACGGTCCCGGCCGTGGCCGTCATGCGTCCATCACGTTCTCGATCTCCTTCTGCGCCGCCTTCCAGCCCGCCTCCGGGGACTTGCCCTGCTGCTCGACCTGGGGGATCCCGATGTCGGTGAAGGCCGTGCCGATCTGCGCCTCCTTCGGGCCGATGACCAGCGTCGGGACGGCACGGGCCGCGTCCGAGAAGATCCGGCCGACGGGGGCGCCGCCGAAGTAGGGGTTGCGGGAGTCCCGCACGAGCGGCATCGCGTAGGAGGCGGGGGTGGAGGGGATGCTGGCCTGCCGGCCGAAGAGCTTGGCCTGCTGCTCGGGGGCGGTGAGCCAGACGGCGAGGGCGGTGGCCGCGGCGCGGTGCCGGGCGGCCTTGGGCACGGCGATGAAGGAGCCGCCCCAGTTGGCGGGGCGGGGAGCGGGGGCCACGTCCCACTTGTTCCTGCCGGCGGCGCCCGCCTTCTCCTTGATGTAGCCGAGCATCCAGGGCGGGCAGGCGACGGAGGCGAAGCGGCCGTTGGCGTAGGCCTGGTCCCAGGGCTTCTCGAACTGCTTGAGCCGGGCGGTCAGCCCACCCCGGGCGGCCTGCATGGCCAGGTCCCAGGACTCCTTGACGGCGGGGCTGTCGCGGTAGAGCGGCCGGCCGTCGCGGGCGTAGTAGCGCTCGGAGTGGGCGTGGACGGAGGCGTTGTAGATGCCGGCGGCCGAGTCGGTGAAGACCGTGCCGGCCGGGGCGTGCGCCTTGTAGCGCTTGCCGGTGTCGATGTACTTCTGCCAGTCGCCCGCCCAGAGCCTGCCGACGCTCTCGCGGTCGGTGGGCAGCCCGGCCTCGGCGAAGAGGTCCTTGCGGTAGCAGACGGCGATGGGGCCGATGTCCGTGCCGAGGCCGATCGTGCGGCCGGTGCGGGTGGTGGCCTGGTCCCACTTCCAGGGCAGCCAGTCGCCCTTGCGGACGCCGGCGGCGCGGGAGAGGTCGACGAAGCGGTCGGCCTGCGTGGTGACGATCTCGTTGATGTTGCCGGTCTCGACGGCCTGGATGTCGGCGAGGCCGCCGCCGGCCGCGAGGTGCGTCAGGAGCTGCGGGTAGTAGGCGTCGTTCCGCTCGATCACGCTCTCTTTGATCGTGACGTCGGGGTGCAGGCGCTCGTACTCGGCGTAGAGGCCGGCCTGCTTGTATCCGAAGACGCCGAAGGTGCCGACGGTCACCGTGGTGCTCCGGCCGCCGGTGCCGCTCCCGCCGTCCTCGCCGGTCCGCACGTCCTCGGCGCAGGCGGCGAAGAGGAGCGCGGCGAGGGTGGCGGCGATGCCGGCGGCCGCCTCGCGGCGGCGCGGGGCCCGCCTCACGGCTGCGGGGAGAGCGCCCGGCGACGGCGTCGGCGGGGCCGGGGCGGCCCGGGGGACGCCCCCGGCGCGGGGTGCCGCCCGGGGCGCCCGCGGGTGCCCGTTTCCGTCACGCTGCCGGGTGCCATCGCTCACGCCCTTCGCTGTCGACGGCGCGGCTCCGTCCGAGGCCCGCCGTGTCCCTTCCGGCATCCGATCATTCCCTCGGATGAGGCGATCGTCGCTCCGGCCGCGCCCTCCTCACCCGTAGGAGGGAGCTCGTGCGGGGGCGCCCGGGTGGGGCGGAGGGCGTCAGGCGAGGTGGCCGGTGTCGTTCCAGCGTTCGAGCGCCGGGGCGCCGTAGGCCCAGCCGAGGATCGACAGCGAGGTGGGGTCGAGGCGGATGCGGGAGCCGAAGAAGATGTCCTCGCCCAGCCAGCGGGCCGCGATGGTGCGCAGGATGTGGCCGTGGGCGAAGACCAGCACGTCGCGGTCGGCGGAGCGGGCCCACGCGACGACCTCGTCGGCGCGGGCGCCGACCTCGGCCCGGCTCTCGCCGCCGGGCACGCCGTCGCGCCAGATCAGCCAGCCGGGGCGCTGTGCCTTGATCTCGGCGGGGGTCATCCCCTCGTAGGCGCCGTAGTCCCACTCCATCAGCGCGTCCCAGGGGGCCGCCCGGTCGCCGAAGCCCGCCAGCTCGCAGGTCTCGTGGGCGCGCAGCAGGGGGCTCGTGCGGACCTCGACGCCCGGCAGGCCGTCCCAGGGGGTGCGGTGCAGCCGCTCGCCCAGCAGCTTGGCGCCGCGCCGGCCCTCGTCGAGGAGCGGGATGTCCGTGCGGCCGGTGTGCTTGCCGGACAGCGACCACTCGGTCTGTCCGTGCCGGGCCAGCAGGATCCGCGGTGCCATGAAGCGCCCCTTCCCAGTCTTCGGTGTCGTCGGTGTTTTCGGTGATTTTTCCAACAGAAGTCATCACAGATCACCGCGCTGTCCCCCCATTTCGAAAGGAGAACAACAGAAACGATCTGCTCGTCGTCCATCATCGCTCACCCGGCCGATGCGTTCCTCACACCGGTGACAGGCAACCCCTGCATCGATAGAGGCGTCTCCTCCCCCGCACACCTGCCGGCACCGCACAAACAGCGGGCGAACCCGGCGTTTCCTTCACCTCACGGGGCGGTGTGCGACCCATGCGACGTACACCGTACGGTTGCATGCGCGCTTGTAAGGCCGTCTGACTAATGGAGAGCGTCCGGATGTACCGCACTGCACCACTACGGAAGCGGCCGCGCTGGTGGACCGAACTGCCGCTGATCGCCGTGGTGTACGCGCTGTACTCCGCCGGCCGGCTGCTGGTCCGCGGCGGCGTGCAGCCCGCCGTCGACCACGGACTGGCGATTCTCGATCTTGAGAAGTCATTCCGAATAAACTTCGAACACCCGCTCAACCGGCTGTTCACCGAGCACGCGGCCATCGGCGTACCCGCCGACTTCGCCTACGCCTCCCTGCACTACCTGCTCACCCCGGCGATCCTGATCTGGCTCTTCAAGCGGCGCCCGGCCGAATACCGCCTCCAGCGCAGCTGGCTGATGATCTCCACCCTCATCGGCCTCGTCGGCTTCACCCTGCTGCCCACCTGCCCGCCCCGGCTGCTCGACACCGGCTACGGCTTCGTCGACACGATGGCCCAGTACGCCTCCTACGGCTGGTGGGGCGGCGAGGCCAGCGCCCCGCGCGGGCTGGGCGGCATGACCAACCAGTACGCCGCGATGCCGAGCCTCCACGTGGGCTGGGCCCTGTGGTGCGGCGTCGTCCTCTGGCGCCAGGGGCGCACCGCCTGGGCGAAGGCCGCGGGCGTCGTCTACCCGCTCGCCATCACCCTCGTCGTGATGGGCACCGCCAACCACTACTTCCTCGACGCCGTCGCGGGCGCCGCCGTCATGGTCGCCGGCCTGCTGCTCGCCAAGCCCGCGCTGCGCCTCGTGGACCGCGTACAGGGCCGCCTGACCGGCGCGGGACGCGGCGAAACCCCCGGGACGCCCGCGAATGTCAGTGGCGGGTGCGAGACTTCGGCGGGTACAGCGCTTCCCCGGGCCGCGGCCTCCGGCACCGCCGCCGGAGACGGCAGCCCGGGAGCGCCGCAGCGACCTCACGAGGCGGACGCCAGTGACAAGATCCCCCGACAGCCGGCCCGCGGGACCGCCGGCGACAGCCGCACCGGCGGCACTGCGGCAGCGGCTCGCTGAGCTGCGCGGGCCCGGGCACCCGCCCCGCCCGCTCGACGCCCGCGCCCTCGCGGCCCTCGCGGCCAACCCCGGCTGCCGCCGCCGCGTCCTGCTCGACGGCGCCGGCGTCGACAAGGGCGCCCTCGCCGCGGCCCTCGGCTCGCCGGCCGCCTTCGGGCAGTCGCAGTTCGCGATCGTGCGCGGCCACTCCTTCGAGGCCCGCGCCAAGGCCGACGGCGGCGCGGAGCTCGTCCGCCTGCTCCACGAGCGCCTGCGCGACGGCACCCCCGCCCCGGCCCCCGGCTCGGTGGACGTGCCCGACCTCACCGCCGGCGGCCCCGAAGGCCGCACCGCCCGTACGGCGCTCGCCCTGCGCGAGGCCACGGCCGCCGGCCGCTGGGCGCTCCTCGACCACCCCCTGCTCGCCCTCCCGGTCTCCGGCACCCCCGCCTTCCTGGAGCCCGACGCCGTGGTCGTCCACCCGGACGGGTCGTGGACGGTCGTGGAGATCAAGTCCTTCCCGGTGATCGACGGCGCGGCCGACCCCGGCAAGGTCGGCGCCGCCGCCCGCCAGGCCGCCGTCTACGTCCTGGCCCTGGAAGAGCTCGCGGCCCGCACCGCCGGCGGCGACACCGCGCGCGTGCGCCACGAGATCCTCCTCGTCTGCCCGAAGGACTTCGCCAACGTCCCCGTCGCCGAGCTCGTCGACGTCCGCAAGCCGCGCGCCACCACCCGCCGCCAGCTCGC
>NZ_JBPQTS010000009.1:0-74925 GCF_051386455.1 Streptomyces sp. URMC 124 | reverse complement strand
CGCCGTCCGCTACCTCGATGTCCCGGCGGACGAGGTGTTCGTCGAGGCCGTCACGGCGAACATCTCCCATGGCCTGCCGCTGACGCTCAAGGACCGCAAGCTCGCGGCCGAGCGGATCCTGCGGACGCATCCGGCCTGGTCGGACCGGGCGATCGCCCGGATCACGGACCTGTCCCCGAAGACCGTGGGCGCGGCCCGCAGGCGTTCGGGTGAGGAAATTCCTCAGTCGAACACGCGGGTCGGTCAGGACGGCCGCGTCCGCCCGGCCGACGCCGCCGGGCGCCGGGAGATCGCCCGGGCCCTGCTGACCGAACGCCCGGGGGCCCCGCTGCGCGAGGTCGCGGCCTACGCCGGGATCTCCGTCAGCACTGCCCACGACGTCTCCCGGCGCATGCGCGGCGGTGAGCAGCCGGAGCCGGGCGAAGCGCGCCGGACCGCAGGGCCCGGATCCGGGCCCCGGCCGGCGTCCGCCACCGTGACGGGAGTGCGCAGGGGTCCCGGCGTGGGCCGCAACCGGGCGACGGCGCTGCGCAGTCTGGCGAGCGACCCCTCGCTCAGGCTGACCGAGCCGGGGCGGGCGCTGGTGCGGTGGCTGAGCGCGCGGGCCCTGGACATCGAGGCCGGCGAGCGGCTGCTGGCCGCCGTACCGCCGCACTGTGCGGTCACCGTCGCCGGCCTGGCCCAGTCCTACGCCCAGGAGTGGGAGCGGTTCGCCCGCGTACTCTCCTGCCCGCAGGAGGAGCGGGAGCAGCGGGAGGACGCGCAGCGGGCCGGCTGACCGGCGCGCCGGGCGTTCACTCCCCGGGGCGCGGCCCGCGTTCCGCTTCGATCAGGATGCGGCGCAGGAGGCCTGTGAGGAGTTCCCGCTCGGCCGGGTCGAGGGCCCGCAGGATGCGGTGCTCTTCACGGCCCTCGGTTTCCAGGGCGGACTGCCAGGCGCTCTCTCCGGCGGGGGTGAGCTCGATGGTCACTTTGCGGCGGTCGCTCACGGAGGCCTCGCGCCGGACGAACGCGCGCCGCTCCAGGCCGTCGAGGCGGCTGGTCATCGCCGAGGGGGACAGCTGCAGTTCGGCGGCGAGTCCGGAGGGGGTGGCCCGGCCGCCGCGGCCGGAGAGGGCACGCAGCGTCAGGTACTCGAAGCTCTGCAGGCCGTGTTCGGCAAGCGCCGCTTCCCTGGCCCGGCCCAGGTGTTTGACCAGCAAGGACATGCGGGTCACCGTGCCCTCCACCACGGGGTCGAGTGACGGCAGGATCCGCCGCCAGCGGGTGACGTGTTCGTCCACGGAGTCGCGCTCGGTCATGGACGCATTTTACTTCGCCGCCATAAAGTGCGTCGACGCAAAGTGCGTTGCCGTAAAGTGCGTTGCCGAATATTGCGGCGTCGAACTAATCTCCCGCCATGACCGTCATGACCGCCACGACACATCCCCTACGGCTCCGCAACTTCCGGCTGTTGTTCGTCAGCCGGACCATGTCCACGCTGAGCGACGCCCTCGTGCCGACCGCCCTGAGCCTGGCCATCGTGCATGTCACCGGCTCCGCCACCATGCTCGCGGTGGTGCTCGGCTGTGCCCTCGGCACCCGGCTCGTGCTGCTGCCGGTCGCCGGCGCGGTCGCCGACCGGTTCGACACCCGTAAGGTCGCGCTCGTCGCGGACCTCACGCGCATGGTCACGCAGGCGGTGGTGGCCGTGGAACTGCTCGGCGACGACCCGAGCGTCGTGGTCATCGCCGTGGCCCAAGCGGTGGCGGGAGCGGCCTCGGCGGTCGGTCTGTCGAACCTCTCGCCCCTGGTCACCAAGTCCGTGCCCGCGTCCGGCGGTCAGCGGATCAAGGCCAACTCCCTGATGGGCGTCGCCAAGAGCGTCTCCCTGCTGGCCGGTCCCGCCCTCGCCGGCGCCCTGATCTTCGCGGTCGGCTTCGGCTGGGTCTTCGTCGCCGACGCGACCGCCTTCGGCGTCAGCGCCACTCTGATGCTCCTGATACGCCTGGAGGAAGGGGCGGACGAGACGAACGGGTCCACCGCCGGCCCCGGCGCACGCCGCTCCATCCGGGCGGACCTGAGCGAGGGCTTCAAGGAAGTGCGGGCCCGCGACTGGTACTGGACCAGCCTCATCGCCCACGCCGTCTGGAACTTCGTCGCCAACGTCCTGCTCACGCTCGGCCCGCTCATCGCCGTGAAGCGGCTCGGCGGCGAGGGCTCCTGGGTCGCGGTGACCCAGGCGGGCGGAGTCGGCCTCCTGCTCGGCTCGCTCGTGTCGGGCTGGGCCCGCCCCAAGCGGCCGGTACTCGTCGGCAACATCGCGCTGGCCACCTACGCGCTGCCGCTGACGCTGTTCGCCGTCGGCGCCCCCGTTCCGCTCCTCGTGGCCGGCTACGGCATCGCCCTCGCCGCCCTGGGCTTCCTCAACCCGACGTGGGACACCGCCGTCCAGGCGGTCATTCCGCAGAGCACGCTGGCCCGGGTCAGCTCCTACGACTGGCTGGTGTCGCTGGCCGCGCAGCCGCTCGGCGTGATCCTGGCACCGGTCGCCCTGTCGCTGTGGGGCGAGCGGGTGCCGTTCGCCGCCGCGGCCGTCCTGGTCGCGGTGGTCTGCGTGGGCACGGCCGCGGTCCCCGGCGTCCGCAGGCTCCGCCTCGACTACGCAGCACTGGCCCAGCCCGCGCCCACCGCGGAGCCGGCACCGCAGCCGGCACCCCGGCCGGAGGCGGAGGCAGCGCCGGAGGCGGAAGCAGAGACCGGGGCCGAGACGGTCCGAAGCGGCGGGAAGGGCGCCGGAGCGACCGCCTGACGCGGCGGCAACTCCGTTTGCCGAAGGTTCCTTGACGGGGAAAGTCCCGCTTCGGAGGATGGGTCCCACGGTCGGCCCCGACCGCCTCGCCGGGTGGATCGACACCGCGCGAGCCGGGCCGCTGTCACCCACGCTCCCCTGCCCGTCCGTGGCTCCGCACCGTTGGAGCGCTCACCTCACGAGCCGCCCGGGACACCGACGACCGGTGCCCGGGCGCGGACCGGCACGCCCCGAAAGGAACCCCATGAGCACCGCCACGCACGACCTCCTGGAGCAGATACGGCTGATCTGGGCCGAGGTGCTCGACCAGGACCTGGAGGACGTCCCGGTCGACGAGAACTTCTTCGAGGCCGGCGGCGACTCCCTGCTCTTCATCGTCCTCCTGGAGCGCGTCAACCGCCTGACGGGGCGCGAGATCGAGGCCGCGGAGCTCTTCGACCACTCCACCGTGGAGGCCCAGGCGGAGTTCCTCGCCGGCGACGCCGGTGACGCAGCGGACGAGGGAAGCGGGCGACTGCTCTCCAGCGGCCGCTGAGGCGGGGCGCGAGGCGTGAACCGCGACACCGACATCGCCGTCGTCGGCGCCGGGTGCCGTTTCCCCGACGCGTCGACCCCGCAGGAGTTCTGGCGCAACCTGGACGCGGGCACCGTCTCCGTGCGGGAGCTCTCGGACGAGGACCTGCTCGCCGCCGGAGTGGAGCCGGGCACCTGGGCCGATCCCGCGTACGTCCGCAAGGCCGCCCGCCTGGACGCGCCCGCCGACTTCGCGGGCGAGTTCTTCGGCTACTCCCGGGCGGAGGCCGAAGCCGTCGACCCGCAGCAGCGGCTCTTCCTCGAAGTGTGCTGGGAGGCGCTGGAGTCCGCGGGGCACGGCGCCCGCGCGGGGAGCGCCACCGGCGTCTTCGCCGGCAGCCACGCCGGGCCCTACTCGGCCCGGCTGCTGGCCGCGACCGCGCTGCGGGACGGCTGGCCGGCGGCGCTCGGCGACGTGGCGCTGCACCTGGGCGGCCTGGGGGACTTCCTGCCCGCCCGCGTGGCCTACAAGCTGGGGCTGCGCGGGCCCACCGCCGGCGTCCAGGCGGCCTGCGCGTCGGCCCTGTACTCCGTGCACCAGGCGGTGCTGAGCCTCCTCGCGGGCGAGTGCGACCTCGCGCTGGCCGGCGGCGCCACCGTCCTGGAGCCGGAGACCGGCTACCGGCAGCGCCCGGACGGCAGCCTGTCCGCGGACGGCTACTGCCGTTCGTACGACGCGGCGTCCACGGGCACCTTCTACAGTTCGGGCGTCGCCGCCGTCGCGCTGCGCAGGCTCCCGGACGCGCTGGCCGACGGTGACCCGGTGCTCGCGGTCCTGCGCGGCACCGCCGTCGGCAACCACGGCGCCGACCGCGCGGGCTTCACCGCCCCCAGCGCGGCGGGCATCGCGGACGTCGTGGGCCGGGCCCTGGAGGCGGCCGGGGTCCGTGGCGACCAGCTCGACTACGTCGAGGGGCACGGCGTCGGCACGCCCATCGGGGACCGCCTGGAGATCCGCGGGCTCACCGCCGGCCTGGGCCCGGGGGTGCCCGCCGGACGGATCGCGCTCGGCTCGGTCAAGGCCAACATCGGGCACACCGGGCCCGCCTCCGGGCTCGCGGGACTGCTCAGCGCCGTCCACGTCGTCCGCACCGGCCGCCTGGTGCCGCACCCGCTGTTCGCTGCGCCCCGGGAACCCGGGGCCTTCGCGAAGAGCCCGTTCCACGTGACGACGGAGCCCCGGGCGCTGGCCGGAGCCGAGCGGTTCGCCCTCGTCAACAACATCGGCTTCGGCGGCAACAACGCCGTCGCCGTGGTCGCCGCGCCGCCCGCACCGGTGCGCGCTCCGGCCCCGGAGCGGCCCGTCGTACGACTGACCCTTTCGGCCCGCAACGACGTCGAACTGGACGCCCTGGCAGGGCGGTTGGCCGAGGCGGTCGAGTCCGGCGACGTACCTTTGAGCGACGTATCGACGGGCAACGTATCGACGGGCGGCACGCCCATGGGCGACCTCGCCCACACCCTGCGGGTGGGTCGCCGCGCCTTCCCCGCGCGGCGTGTGGTGACCGTCCCCGCAGGCAACCCCGCTGACGGTCCCGTCGGCCTCGCCCGGCTGGCCGCCGCCCTGCGCGACCCTGTGGATCCGGCCGTACGCTCCCGGCGCGCCGCCTCCGGGCAGCGGCTCGCGGTGGTCGTCCCTCCCGGCACCCCGGGAGCCGACGAGCTCCTCGGCCTGCTGGCCGCCGCCTTCCCGCGCCGCAGCGCCCTGTACGACGCCGTCGCCGACGTGCCCGGCAAGGCCTTCACCGTCCTCGTGGGCGACGGCATGGACGCGGGCGCGCACACGGGCCCGGTGGCCCACCTGCCGGCCCGGCCCGCGGACGCGGCCGGCGCCGTCGAGGAACTGGCCCACGAGGCCTGGCTGCACGGCGTCGACGTCGACTGGGCCGCCCTCGCCGGCTCCCGCGGCCGACGCGTGCCCCTGCCCACCTACCCCTTCCCGCGCGAGCGCTACTGGGCCCTCGACCACTTCGCCGGGCAGGCGGCCGCGCCCCTGCCCCCGGGCGACCGCTCCCGCCCGCACCCAGCCCAAGGAGACCCCGCATGACCGCCCGTACCCTCTACTCCTGGTTCCAGGAGGCGGTGGACCGCTACCCGGACCACACCGCGATCGAGGTCCAGGACGCCTCGTACACCTACCGCGAGCTGCACGACCAGGCCGAGGCCCTGGCCGAACTCCTGGTCCGCGAGCACGGCCGGGTGCCCGAGCGGATCGCGCTGCTCGCGATGCGCAGCCACGTCGCCTACGCCGGCTACCTGGCCGCGCTGCGCCTCGGCGCGGTCGTGACCCCGCTCAACGCGCGTTTCCCCGTCACCCGCAACCAGGCCACCTGCGACCTCGCCCGGATCGACGTGGTCATCGCGGACGAAGCGGGGGCTGCGCAGCTCGCCCGGCCCGAGGGCTGGGAGGGGCACCAGGCCATCGCGCTGACCGCCGCCGACGTGGCCGAGGGCAAGGCCGGCGGCTCCCTGCCCGCCTACCGGGGCGATCTGGAGGACGTGGCCTACCTGCTGTTCACCTCCGGCTCCACCGGCCGTCCCAAGGGCGTGCCCATCCGGCACCGCAACGCCTCCGCGTACGTCGCGCACTCCGTGGAGCGCTACGACGTGCGGCCCGGCGACCGCGTGTCGCACACCTTCGACCTCACCTTCGACCCGTCGGTCTTCGACCTCTTCGTGACCTGGGCCGCGGGCGCCACCCTCGTGGTGCCCCAGCGCACGGAGCTGCTCACGCCGGTCGACTACATCATCGACCGCAGGATCACCCACTGGTTCTCGGTCCCCTCGGTCGTGTCGGTCAGCCGCAGCCTCGGCAAGCTGTTCACCGGCGTCTCGGACACGCTGCGCTACAGCCTCTTCATCGGCGAGCAGCTCACCCTCGACCAGGCAGCGGCCTGGCGGCAGATCGCGCCCGGCGCGGTGCTCGGCAACGTCTACGGACCCACCGAACTCACCGTCGCCTGCACGGGTTACGAGCTTCCCGCCGACCCGGAGCAGTGGCCGGCGACCTCCAACGACACGGTGCCGATCGGCCCGGTCTACCCCTTCCTGGAGTGGCTCGTCCTGGGCGAGGACGGCCGCCCGGCCGAGGACGGCGAACTCGTGGTGCGCGGCTCCCAGCGGTTCGCCGGCTACTACGATCCGGCGGACGACGCGGGCCGGTTCCTGTCCGTCGAGGAGACCCCCGACGGGCCGGTGGCCACCGTCTACGACGGCACCGGCGAGCTGACCGACGCGCACTACTACCGCACCGGGGACCGGGTCCGTCTGGAGAACGGCACCTGGGTCCACCTGGGGCGGCTCGACAACCAGGTCAAGATCCGCGGCTACCGCGTGGAACTGGGCGAGATCGAGACCGTGCTGCGCCGCCACCCCGGCGTCGACCAGGCCGTCGTCGTGGTCTCCCCGCAGGGCCCGGCCGCCGGCGTCGTCGCCTTCTTCACCGGCCCCGGCGAGCCGGACCTCAAGGAACTCAAATCCTGGCTGCGCAAGAAGCTCCCGGTGCACATGGTGCCGCAGCAGTACACGCACCTGGACGCGCTGCCCCTGAACGCCAGCGGGAAGGCCGACCGACCCGCCCTGACCCGCATGCTCGCCGAACGCGCGACGCAGGAAGGCAAGTGAGCACGACCGTGGACTTCAGCCTCTTCTACTTCGCCAACGACAGCGCGAGCGAGGGCGGCGGCAACCGCTACGAACTCCTCATGGAGGGCGCCAAGTTCGCCGACCGCAACGGCTTCACCGCGGTGTGGACGCCCGAACGGCACTTCCACCCCTTCGGCGGCACCTACCCCAACCCGTCGGTGACCAGCGCGGCCATCGCCGCCGTCACCGAGCGCGTCCACATCCGTGCGGGCAGCGTGGTGGCGCCCCTGCACCACCCGCTGCGCATCGCCGAGGAGTGGTCGGTCGTCGACAACATCTCCGGCGGCCGCGTCGGCATCTCCGTCGCCTCCGGCTGGCACGCCACGGACTTCTGCTTCAACCCCGGCGCGTACGAGAACCGCAGGGCGGGCCTCTTCGAGCAGGCGGAACAGGTCCGCAAGCTCTGGCGGGGCGAGCCGATGACCGTCACGGGCGGCACCGGCGACGAGGCCAGCGTGCGGATCTTCCCGCCGCCGGTCCAGCCCGAGCTGCCGGTGTGGATCACCAGCGGCGGTGACTCCCGTACCGTGCAGGAGGCCGGCGCCGGCGGGTACGGCCTGCTCACGCACCTGCTCGGCCAGGACCTCGACCAGCTCGCCGAGAAGATCGCCCTGTACCGCAAGGCGTACGCCGAGCGCCCCGGTGCGGACGGGACGCCCGGTCACGTGGCCCTCATGGTGCACACCTTCCTCGGCGAGGACGACGACGCCGCCCGCGAGACGGTCCGCGCGCCGCTGTCGGCGTACCTGCGCAGTTCGCTGGGGCTCATCCTCAACGGCTCGCAGATGGGCGCCGCCCGCAAGATCGACCCGTCGAAGCTGCGCGAGAAGGACATCGACTTCCTGGTGGCGCGGGCCTTCGACCGCTACTACGACGACGGCGGCCTGCTCGGCGGCGTCGAGAAGTGCCGCGCGGTGGTCCGGCGGCTGCGGTCGATCGGCGTCGACGAGATCGCCTGTCTCATCGACTTCGGCCTGCCCGCCCAGGAAGTCCTCGGCAGCCTGGACCACTTGGACCGGCTGCGCTGGCTGAGCCTCGACGACTCGGAGTGACCCCGATGACCACCACACCCGCCGGCGGGGACCGCGCGGTACGTCCCCTCCACGAGACCTTCGCCGCGGCCGCGGCGGCCTGGCCCGAGCGCATCGCCGTAAGCGACGGGCGACGCGAGCTGACCTACGCCGAGCTCGACCGCGCGGCCAACCGGCTCGCCCACCGGCTCACCGCCCTCGGCGCGGGCCCCGAGCAGCTGGTCGCCCTCTGCTCGACGCGCACGGTCGACCTCGTGGTCGGCGTGCTCGGCATCCTGAAGTCGGGCGCGGGCTACCTCCCGCTCGACCCGCGCTACCCGCTGGAGCGGCTGCGCGCCACCGTGACCGACGCCGGCTGCCGACTGGCCGTCGGCGACGACGTGCCGGACCTGGGCCTGACCAGCGTCGCCCCGGCGCAGGACGACCTCGCGGACGAGCCGGACACGGCGCCCGCCGGTGGCGCGGAGCCCGGGAACGTCGCCTACGTGATCTACACGTCCGGCTCCACGGGCAAGCCGAAGGGCGTCGTCGTCACCCACGCCAACGCCGCCCGCCTGTTCACCGTCACCGCCGGGGACTTCGGCTTCGGACCGGACGACGTGTGGACGATGTTCCACTCCATCGCCTTCGACTTCTCGGTGTGGGAGCTGTGGGGCGCCCTGCTGCACGGCGGCCGCGTCGTCGTGGTGCCGTACGAGCTGAGCCGCGACCCCGAGGCGTTCGTGCGGCTGCTGCTGGACGAGCGCGTCACCATGCTCAGCCAGACGCCCTCCGCCTTCCGTCAGCTGGCCACGGCGGCCGAGGCGCTCGGGTTCCCCGGCACGGCGCTGCGCGCGGTGGTCTTCGGCGGCGAGAAGCTCGAGCCGGCCATCCTCAAGCGCTGGGTGGAGCGGTACGGAGACGACCGGCCCCGGCTGATCAACATGTACGGCATCACCGAGACGACCGTGCACGTCACCCTGCGCCCGATCACCCGCGCCGACCTCGACGACCGGCGCAGCCCCATCGGCGCCCCGCTGGCCGACCTCACCCTGCACGTGCTCGACGAGAACCTGCTCCCGGTCGTGCCGGGCGAGGAGGGCGAGCTGTACGTCGGCGGCGCCGGTGTCGCGCGCGGCTATCTGAACCGGCCCGAGCTGACGCGCGAGCGGTTCCTGCCCGACCCGTTCGTCCCGGGCGGGCGGCTCTACCGCACGGGCGACCTGGCGGAGCAGGGCGCGGACGGCGAGGTCTACTACCACGGGCGTGCCGACGGTCAGGTCCAGATGCGCGGCTTCCGCATCGAGCTGGGCGAGATCGAGGCCACCGTGCTCGCCCACCCCGAGGTGCGCGAGGCCGTCGTCCTGCTGCGCGAGGACGAGCCCGGCATGCAGGCCCTCGCGTGCTACTGGGTGGGGCGCGGCGGCACCGGGCAGCCGGACGACCTGCACGCCGCGCTGCGGGAGCACGCCGCCGAGCGGCTGCCCGCCCACATGGTGCCGTCGGCGTTCGTGCCCATGCCCGCGCTGCCCATGACGCCCAACGGCAAGCTGGACCGGGCCGCCCTGCCCCGCCCCGAGGTGCGCCTCGCCGCGGCGACCACGGGCGGCCGCGCCCCCGCCGACGGCGTCGAGAGCAGCCTCGCGGAGATCTGGGCAGAGGCGCTCGGGGTGCCCGCCGTGGGGCTCGACGACAACTTCTTCGCGCTCGGTGGCGACTCCATGCGGGCCATCCCGATGGTGGCCCGGGCGAAGGAGGCGGGGCTGCCCGTCACCGTCGTCGCGCTCTTCGCCCACCCGACCGTCGGCGCGCTGGCCGAGTACTGCCGCGCCCAGGAGCAGTCGTCCGCCGCACCGGTGGAGGAGGCCGCCTCCGAGGCGGCGGACGAACGGTTCCTCGCCGCCGCCCCGGAGGGCGTCGAGGCGGCCTATCCGGCGTCCGCTCTGCAGCAGGGCATCATCTTCCACTCGAAGCTCAGCAACGACCCGACGCTCTACCACGACCTGGAGAGCGTCCGCGTACGGGGGCCGCTCGACCTCGGGGCGCTGCGGCGCGCTCTCGACGCCGTCGCCGGCCGCCACGAGATCCTGCGCACCTCCTTCGACCTCGGTACCCACCGGCAGGTCGTGCAGTACGTGCACGCCGAGGCGGAGATCCCGCTGACCGTGGTGACGCCCGCCGAAGGCCTCGACCCGGACGCCGCGCTGCGCGCGTGGTGGCGGGAGCAGTGGCGGAACCGCTTCGACCTCACCCTGGCTCCGCTGCTGCGCGTCCACGTGCTGCAGCACGGGGAGGAGGACTTCCACCTGGCGGTCTCCACGCACCACAGCATCCTGGACGGCTGGAGCTTCGCCCTCCTGATGACCGAGCTGATCACCGGCTACGACCGCGAGATGACCGGGCGCACCGCCTACGCCGACGACGAACGGCCCCTGCCGTACCGGGAGTTCGTCGCGCTGGAGGCCCGCGAGGCCACGTCGGACGCGGCCCGCGCGTACTGGTCGCAGGTGCTCGACGGGGCCACGGCCACGCGGCTGCCCGCTCCGTCCGCACAGGCCGTCCCGGCCGCACAGCCCGCCCCGGCCGCCGGGCCCGCCGCGGCTGCAGGGGCCGCCGCGGTCACCGCCGGCTCGGGGGACCTCGGTCCGGACGTCACCGTGGTCTTCGCGCCGGAGCTGGTGCAGCGGGTCACCGAGCGGGCCGCCGCTCTCGGCACGCCCGTCAAGAGCCTCTTCCTCGCCGCGCACCTGCGGGCGCTCGGCCGGGTCGCCGGGACCGAGGACGTCGTCACCGGCCTCGTCTCGGGCGGCAGGCCCGAGGCCGCCTCGGCAGAATCGACGCTCGGCCTCTTCCTCAACAGCGTGCCGCTGCGCGTCGGCCTGGCCGGCAAGGACTCCGCGGAACTCGTCCGGGCGGCCTTCGCCGCCGAGCAGGACATGCTGCCGCACCGCCGCTACCCGCTGGCGCGGATCAGCCGGGACAACAAGGGCGCGCCGTTCGAGGTGCTGTTCAACTTCACCGTCTTCGGAGTGGTGGACGGCCTCGACGACCTCATGCTCCTCAAGGCGACGGACTGGTGGCTGAGCGACCGCAACAGCTTCCCCGCCTCCGTGGAGATCGGCCGCATGACCGGCAGCGACCAGTGGAAGCTGGACATCACGGTCGACCCGGCCAAGGCCGACCCCGCCTGCGCGCAGGAGCTGGCCACCGCACTGGAGGCCGCGCTGTGGGAGCTCGTCTCCCCGTGAGCAGCCGATGGATCCGCACGCTGGGCACGGCGGCCGCGGACGCGCCGCGGCTGCTGTGCCTGCCCCACGCCGGGGGCACCGCCGGCTTCTTCCGGCCGCTGGCCGGGGAGCTGGCGGCCCGCGGGTCCGCGGCGGAGGTGCTCGCGGCGCAGTACCCGGGGCGGCAGGACCGGCTCGGTGAGCCCGCCTTCACCTCGCTGCCCGGACTCGCCGATGCGCTGCACGCCGCGCTCGTCGAGGAGTTGCACGCCGCGTACGCCGAGGAGCCGTCCGGCCCCGGCGGCCGGCCGCTGGTCCTCTTCGGGCACAGCATGGGCGCGGTGCTCGCCTTCGAACTGGCCCTGCGCCTGGAGGCCGCGGGCGGGCCACGCCCCGCGGCCGTGGTCGTCTCCGGCCGGCGCGCGCCCTCCGTACACCGTACGGAAGCGCTCCCGGACGACGAGGAACTCCTCGGCGACCTGCGGACGATGCACGGCACCGACGCCCGCGTCCTGGCCGACGAGGGGCTGCTCCGGCTGGTCCTGCCCGCGGTGCGGGCCGACGTCCGGGCCGTGCTGACCCACCGCCCGGACACGCGGGCGGCCGTCGACGCCCCCGTCACCGCCCTCGTCGGGTCGGCCGACCCGACCACGACGGTGGAGGATGCGGCGGCCTGGAGCGACCACACCCGCGGTCGCTTCGCCCTGCGGGTGTTCGAGGGCGGCCACTTCTACCTCGGCGACCGGGCCGCCGGTCCGGCCGCCGCACTTGACGACACACTGGAGGAAGCCGTGCGCAACCGTACGAACGGGACGACGCCCGAGGCGGTGCGGCCGTGAGCGGGATCGTCGACCTGGACGTCCGTTTCCCCCGCGGCCGCGCCACGCTGGAGCAGATGCGGCGCGCCTCCGGCCTGTCCGCCGAGGAGATCCGCGAGATCACCCTGTGCGAGGAGATTCCCGTCCTCGGGCCGGACGAGACGGCCTGGGAGGTCACCCGGGACGCGGCCGCCGCGGTGCTGGAGCGCACCGGGGTGGACCGCACCGCGATCCGGCAGGTCCTGTACGCGGGCTCCGGCGTCTGGGACCGGCCCGCCTGGTCCCCCGCCGCGAAGATCGCCCACGAGCTGGGCATCGAGCACGCGCACTGCTTCGAGATCGTCAACTTCTGCAACGCGGGCATGACGGCGCTCCAGATCGCCAGTGAAAGGACGCGGCTGGACGGCGGGTACGCCCTCGTCCTCCTCGGCGACCGGCTGGGACGCCTGGTCGACTACCACGACGCCGACACCCGGCCGCTGTTCAACGTGGGCGACGCGGGCGGTGCGATGCTGATCGGACCGCACGGCTACACGTACCGGCACCTGCACGCGTCCATGCACACCGACGGAAGCTGGGCCGACTTCTGGGCCGGCGAACACGGCCCTGAGGGGCCGAAGTTCCGGCGGAAGAGCGACCGCAAGGGCCTTTCGTCGGTCTACATGGAGAACTTCGAGGCCCTCGCCCGGCAGACCCTCGACGCGATCGGCCGCAAGCGCGGCGACATCGCGTACGTCCTCACCAACCAGGGCGACCGGAACATCCAGTCGCGCTTCCTGGACGTCCTCGGCCTGAGAGAGGAACAGAGCGTCTTCACCTACGGCCGCCTCGGCCACATGGCGAGCAGTGACACCGTCATCTGCCTCAAGGAACTGGCCGGGCGCGGCGTACTGCGCGACGGCGACCTGATCCTGGTGGCGTCCAGCGGCATGGGCTTCAGCTTCGGCGTCACCGCCCTCGAATACTGCGCGGAAGGTTCCCGATGAGCAAGACGAGCAAGGCCCGGACGAGGCGGACGATCGCGGTCGTCTACGACAAGGGCGCGGTCGCGCCCGCCCAGTTCGCGGCGGGCCTGTCCGGCCTCGGCGAGCTCCTCTTCCTGCTCCCCGACTCGGCCCACAACGAGGAGATGCTGCCGCTCCTCGAACACGTCGGACGCACGCTGCGGCTGACCGGCGACCCGGAGACCGACATCGCCCGCGTCCGCGCCGAGGACCCCGCCGCGGTGCTCACCTTCGCCGAGTCCCAGCTGGGCACCACCTCGGCCCTGACCACGGCGCTCGGCCTGCCCGGCCACTCCCCCGAGACCGTCCTGATGCTCACCGACAAGGCACGCCAGCGCGCCCGTCTGGCGGAGACCGGCGTGGACCGGGTCCGCAGCATCACGCTGACCTCGCCCGGTGAGTGGGCGCGGGTCGCCGCCGAGGTGGGGCTGCCCGCGATCGTCAAACCGCTGCAGGGCGAGGGCAGCCGGGGCGTCTTCGTCGTCACGGACCCGGACGAAGTGCGGCGCATGGTGGCCGACGTGTTCGTCACCGCCGACGCGACCGGGACCACCGTGGTCGCCGAGGAGTTCCTCCAGGGCCGTACGGACCTGGACTTCGCCGACTACGTGTCCGTGGAGAGCCTCTGCGGCCCGCAGGGCGTGACGCACCTGGCCGTCACGGGCAAGTTCCCGATGGCCCCGCCGTTCCGCGAGACCGGCTACTTCTGGCCGCCGGCCCTGCCGGACGGGCTGGAGGACGAGATCCGGGCCCTCACCGGAGACGCGCTGCGCGCCCTCGGCGTCACCACCGGCATCACCCACACCGAGGTCAAGCTGACCCCCGAGGGCCCGCGGATCATCGAGATCAACGGCCGGATCGGCGGGCACATCCACCTGCTCGGCCGGAACGCCGGCGACGTCGATCTGGCCCGGGTGGCGGGTCTGCTCGCCCTCGGCGAGCAGGTGCGGCTGGCACCGTTCCACCCGGAGCGGGCGCACTTCGTGTTCATCGGGCTCGGCCCGGTGGAGCCGGCCCGGTTCCTCGCCGTCCACGGCGAGGACGACGTCCGCGCCCTGGACGGCGTCGACGGTTACCGCGGCTTCACGCGTATCGGCGAGGACCTGCCCGGCGGCGTCAACACCCAGATCCTCAACCTCGTGTGGGGCAGCGGAGCGGATCACGCCGAGATGGTCGCCCTGTACGACAAGACGCGGTCGGCGCTGAGCTACGACTTCGCGTTCCCCGACGGGACGACGCGCACGCTCACTCCGGCCGAGCTGATGCGGTGACCTCCGCCGCCGCGGGCTCCCGCTTGCGCGCCTGCTCCCGCTTCCGTACCACGCTCCGCTGGGAGGAAACACCGTGACCATGTCCATGCAGGCCCTTCAGGCACTCCAGGCGCCCCAGGCCCCTCGGGCGTCCGTCGGCGCGGACGAGTTCCGCGAGGCGATGGCGCACCTGGCGGCGCCGCTGACGATCATCACCACCGTGGACGCGGAGGGGAACCGCCGCGGCTTCACCGCCAGCGCGGTCACCTCCGTGTCCATGGAACCGCCGCTGCTGCTCGTCGGGATCGGCCGCACGGCCGGCTGCCACGCTGTCCTGACCACCGGCACCGAGTTCGTGGTCAACCTCCTGGGCGCCGCCCACACCGACGTCGCCCGGGCCTTCTCCCGCAAGGGCGTCGACCGGTTCGCCTCCGGCGAATTCACCGCATGGCCGGACTCCGGCCTCCCGGTCCTCGCGGACGCACACGCCGCCTTCCGGTGCCGCCGGGCGGACGTCCTCCCCGCAGGCGACCACGACCTGCTCCTCGGCGAACTCCTGGACGTCCGCCGGGGGCCGGGCGGGGAGCCGCTGGTGTGGCACCAGCGGGAGTTCTGCACGGCGGTGGGCCGGACCGGGCGGTAGAGAGGGCGAGGAGGAGCCGCGGCCCCCTGGTGGTGCTGGTCGTGCGGCCGCTTATGCTGCGGTGATGGCTGCAGTGAGCATGGAGAAGTCGCAGAGCGGGACCGTGGACCGGGGGGCGTACCTGCTGTTCACGTTCGTCGTGGTGGGGCTCGGTTGGGTCATTGCCGCGGTCAATACGGGCATCTCCTACCTGGTCCTGGACATGAACTGGATCGCGATATCCACCGGTGTCCTCGGGTGCTTCGTCTTTGCGATCGCGTTGCGCTTCCTCCATTGCGCGTGGTGGCTCGCCGTCCTCTCCTTCCTGCCGGCGGTGTTCGTCCTCGTGGGCTCGGTGGAGTACGCCCCGGAGTCCACGCTCGCCGGCCGGGGGATCCGTGAGAGCGTCCTGGTCACCGGTGACAAGGCCATCGAGGGCCAGGAGAACCACCGCTTCGTGCTCACCGGCCGGTCGGGGGAGCTCGAAGAGACCCTCGATCACGACGGGGAGCCCCCGAAGTGGAAGGTAGGCGACCGGGTCGATGTCATCAGTGATCCGAAGGGTGTCCTGTCGCTGGAGGAGGCCTCCGACGTCGACCCGGACGCGCAGTTCGCCATGCTCGTCGTGGGTGTCGCCGGGTGGACTGGCATCACCTTGCTCGCCGGCCGGCGCGGCTTCGTACGGCGCAGTGCGGGCCGGCGGCCTGCGTTCGACGAGGACGTCTGAGTCTCCACTCCTGGCCGGCACATGTCCGCCCCCGGCCCGTGGGCTCGTGTCCGTGGGTCAGGCCGGGCGGGGGCGGCGGCGGAGTCTGCCGTAGAGGATGGAGGCCTCCATGCCGGCGAGCAGTCCTCCGCAGGTCCAGGCGTGACCGGGCGTCAGGCCTTTGACATCGGTGCTCAGCCTCGTCGCGAGCCAGTCGTCCGGGTCCACCACGAGTGTGACGCGCTGCAACGGCTCGAGGTCCTCGTCGCAGCCCTGTGAGTCGTCGATCTTGTAGGTCACGGGCCGTCCGGAGTCCGACCGGACGACGGTGCAGGTGCGCCCGTCATGGTGTTTCCGGTGGTAGCCCTTGATGCCGGCTATCGCGGCCTCGTAGCGCTCGCCGCGCTTCTCCAGCACGTAGTCGTTCAGCGCGGGTCCGCTGAAGAGAGCGAACGCGAACCCGAGGACGGCCGCGCACGTGCCGGGCCCGGCGCCGCAGAAGGCTCCGGCCACCACCAGGGTGAGCATGAGGACGACGGCGCAGCCGGTCATCAGCAGGGTCGAGCCGCCCTGGTTGAGCCACCCGCACCCGGCCAGGACCAGGGGCGTGAGGATCGCGACGGCAAGAGTGACGGGCCACCTGCGCGATGCCTGAGGGCCGGTCAGCCTCGTCACCCTCTTCGGGGGGCTGGTCGTCTGTGTCCTCACCGGTTCCGGTTCCTTCTCTTCAGTTGCCCTGGCCGGGGTGGGCTTCCCCTTGGGCCAGGGGGGTGGTGGCCCAGCCGCTTTCCAGCAGGGTGAACAACTCGTGCATGGTCCGGGCCGGGTCGTCGCTCGCGCGGGCGATGCCGGGGGCTTCCATGGCGAAGCGTGCCAGGCCGGTGACGGCCGGGGCGTCGGGCGCCAGGCCCGTGGCGTCGGCGAGGGTGGCGGTCAGCGCCTTCTCGTGGCGCAGCCACATGCGCCGGGCGTAGTCGCTCAGCGCGGGGGTGGATTCCACGAGGACGAACATGGGGTCGTCGGTCCGCGCCGCGGTGCGGGTGCGTACGAGGTGGTCGCGCAGGGCGTGCAGCACGGACTGCCCGGGGGCCCGGTCACGGACCGCGGCGAGCAGGGCGCTCTCGATGTCGGTGTCCAGGTCGAAGACGAGGGCTTCCTTGCTGGGGAAGTGCTTGAAAAGGGTGCTCAGGGAGACGTCGGCGGCCTCCGCCACCTCGCGCACACCGACGTTGTCGAAGCCGCGCTCGGTGAACAGCCTCAGTGCGGCGTCGGCCAGGGCCTGCCTGGTCCGGGCCTTCTTGCGCTCGCGGCGCCCCGTCGTCGTATCGGCCATTCCCGTACCTTACCCCGGCGACCCGAGCCGATCGTGAAGGCGAGCAGATCAAAAGTCGGAGCAGTTGCACTTTTGGAGTCGCTGTGTTTCTGTGGTTGTGTCAGCCCCGACACGCAATGCGGCTACTTCTGCACGGAGTTGGGATCACCTGCTGACGTCCTGCACCTTCTTCGTACGTTGAACGGAGCAAGCATGCCCCTGACGTCCTCCACCCCTCGCATCGCGATCGTCGGTGCCGGCCTCGGCGGCCTCGTCTGCGCGAGCGTCCTGCAGCAGCACGGCTTTCCGGTCACGGTCTTCGAGCGCGAGACCGGTCCCGGCTCCCGCTCGCAGGGCGGCAGTCTCGACATCCACGAGGGCACCGGCCAGGTCGCCCTGCGCGCGGCCGGATTGCTCGACCGGTTCCTCGCCCTGTCCCGGCCCGAGGGCCAGGAGTGGCGCATGTACGACCGCCACGCGAACCTGGTGCGGCGCGACCGGGCCGGCGCCGGCGATCTGAGCAGGCCGGAGATCGACCGCGGCCGGCTGCGCGCCCTCCTGCTGGACTCCCTCGCCCCCGGCACGGTCCGCTGGGACCACCCCGTACAAGCCGCCACCCCGCTCCCCCACGGCGGCGCCCGCCTGCACCACCACGACCGCGGTACCGAAGACTTCGACCTGGTCGTCGGCGCCGACGGCGCCTGGTCACGCGTACGTCCCGCGGTCTCCGAGGCCCGGCCCGCCTACACCGGCGTCACGATGGTGGAGACCCGTTTCGATGACGTCGACCGCCGTCACCCCGGCATCGCCCGGCTGGTCGGCGCCGGCACGATGTCGGCCAAGGCGGGCCACCGCAGCCTCGTGATGCAGCGCAACAGCGATGGACACGTGCGCGTCTACGTCACCTTCCGCGGCCCCCAGGACTGGCACGCCGGGATCGACCTCGAGGACACCGAGGCGGTACGGGCCCGTCTCCTCACCCGGTACCAGGGCTGGGACGAGAGCCTGCTGGCCATCCTGCGCGACAGCGAGGGCGGTTTCGTCAACCGGCCCATGTTCGTCCTGCCGGTCCCCCACTCCTGGCAGCGCGTTCCCGGCATCACCCTGCTCGGCGACGCCGCCCACCTGATGCCGCCCGTCGGGGTCGGCGCCAACCTCGCCCTGCTCGACGGCGCGGAACTCGCCCAAGCCGTCATCGGCCACGCCGGCGTCGACGAGGCCCTCGACGCCTACGAGAGCGTCATGCTGCCCCGCGCCATCGACAACGCGAAGACCGCCCAGCACATGCTCGCCACCCTCATGCCCGAGCCCGGCTCCGGCCCCGGCTCCGACGAAGCCCTCTTCCCGGACTCCCTCTGGCCTGACAGCACGCTCCCCGCCCCGGGCCCGGCTCACAGCAGCTGAGCCCGGCCGCCCCCGACGGCCGGCGGGAACCGGATGCCTCGTCGTCCTCGCCCGTAGTCCGGTTCAGCCGTAGGCGAGCGCCTCCAGCCGGCTGTAGGGGCCGTTGAAGCGGTCGTGGTCACCGACGGTGGGTCCGCTGTCCGTGTGCTGCCAGAAGGTGTAGAAGCCCCAGCCGTTCGGGAGCTCACCGGAAGAGGAGCCGTAGCGCGGTACCCACAGGGGGTTGTACTTGCCGAATCCGCCGTAGTTGCCGGTGCACTTCTTCCACCACCCGGTCGAGGTGTAGATCACCGCGTCGCGCCCGGTGTGGTCGCGGTAGGCGTCGAGGAAGTCCTCGATCCAGTCGATCATCCGGCCCGTGCTCAGCCCGTAGCAGGCGCTGCCGTAGGGGTTGTACTCCATGTCGAGCACGCCCGGCAGCGTCCAGCCGTCGTCCGTCCAGCCGCCGCCGTGGCGGACGAAGTGGTCGGCCTGCGCGCCGCCGCCGGAGTTGCCCGGCAGCGCGAAGTGGTACGCGCCCCGGATCATGCCCGCGTCGTACGGGCCGTTGTACTGCTGGGCGAAGTGGGGGTTGGTGTAACTGGTGCCCTCGGTCGCCTTGGCGTAGGCGAATCTGACGCCGCTGTTCCAGAGCTTGGACCAGGAGACGTTGCCGTTGTGGCTGCTGACGTCCACGCCTTCGACCGAGGCACTCACCGAGGCGTTCGCCGGGGGACCCGCCGCGGCGGCGGAACCCGTCGCGGGGCCAGCCGGGGAGAGGTCGGGCAGGGCGGAGCCCTTGGCGGCGGCCGGGCCGCGTTCGCCCTCGTGGGCACGGACGGTCGAACCCATCCAGTCCTGCTCGGGGTGGGTGGGCAGGCTGCTGTTCCCGTCGGCCGCGGCGACGGGTCCGGGGAGGGTGACGAGCAGGGTGAGGACGGTCAGCAGGGAGAGGAGGGTGGCCGCCGCCGTGGGGGGATGCGGACGGGCCGGGCCCGAGTGGTGCTCCGGCATGAGGTGCCTCCGAGGCCGTGGTGGGAGGAGGGGCAGGGAGCTCAACGGTCGCCGCACGGGTAAGGCCATCGGCTCCACGCTGTACTGCCACGCTCACATCCGGGCCCCGGCAGCGCACGAGGTGACGGGCAGCCGGATGACCCGGGGGGTACACCTGTACGAGGGGGGACCGGTCTGGCGCATCAGCGGATGCGAACACCGCCCCCTTGCCCTCTTGCCCCCTCTTGCTCCCTCACTCCCCCCGCTCCACCGCTTCCCCGGGCAGGACCCGCCTAGGGCGAACCAGTCCACGACGAGAAGGCGGGTGCCGGGGGCCATGGCGCGATGGAGGTTGCCCAGGAGGCGGGTGACCTCTTCGTCCGACCAGTCGACGAGGATGCTCTTGACCATGTAGACGTGCTGCCCCGCGACCTCGCCGCCCGACTGCCCGGTGAGCACGACCTCGGCCATCTGCTCGTACGCGCGGTTGACGCCGGGACCCGCCGCGTACAGCACGTGCGAGGCCACCGACGAGTCGGAGCGCAGGAGCAGGCCGCGCTCGGTCACGGCGTACCGGCCGTCCTTCCCGCGCACCACCAGGCCTTGCGCGGCGCACGCGTCGAGGAAGCCATAAGGGTGTTGAGGATGTCCATCGTCGCGGCGGGAGACGTGCTGGACGTGCTCTGCGTCAAAGGACGACGTCGCGCTGTTCCAGCGCGCCCAGAGCCTGACCGGCGGAAACCTTTCGGCGGCGATCACCAAGGCCCTGCGACGCCTGGTCGAGATCGAGGAGGCACACCTGGAGGGCTTCGAGGAGGTCGAGATCCGCGTCGGCGGTGACGGGGTCTACCACCGCAAGCGGTTCGTGGCCCGGCGCGTGGCGCAGGGCCGGCGGCGCGCGACGGACGATCGCCAGGGCGAGTGGGTCACCGTCTACCACACCAGGAAGGGCAGGTACGCCGTGCACAGCAAGCGTTACGAGTCCGGGAACCCGACGGCCTTCGAGGGCCCGGCGCCGGACGAGCAGGATCCCCGCTACACGGTCGCGTACTGGGAGAACCCGCCGGAGCTCGACTCCTGGAACAGCTGGGACCTGGCGGAGACGGCCGAGATGACCCTCGACGTCTACGAGACCCTCGACGAGCTCAAGGGCGGGCTCCCGGAGGAGCTCTCCCGCGTCGCCGAGGCCAACGCGCGGCAGCAGCCCGTCGAAGAGCTCGACATCTGAGCGCGATCCGACTCGCTGCCCGACTTGCACACCGACCCGCCAGTGGGAGGGGAGACGCCATGGCCGTCGAAGCGGAGAACCTGAGCCGGCAGTTCCGTCAGCGGGGCACGAAGGTGGAGGCGGTGCGCGGCATCGACCTGCACGTGCGGAAAGGGGAGATCTTCGGATTCCTGGGGCCGAACGGGGCCGGCAAGACCACGACGGTGCGCATGCTCGCGACCCTCCTCGCCCCCGATTCCGGCCGCGTCCGCGTCGCCGGGTGCGCCGTGCCCGAGGAGACGCGGCGCGCTCGCCGCCTGATCGGATACGTGGGCCAGGCCGGCGGTACCGACGACGGCATGCCGGTCCTGGACAACCTCGTGCTCCAGGCGCGGCTGAACGGGCTCGGACGCACGGCGGCGCACGAGCGGTCGCGGCGGACGCTGGCCGCGCTCGGTCTGGCGGACCTCGCCGGCCGTCTGCCCCGCAGCCTTTCCGGAGGACAACGGCGCCGCGTGGCACTGGCCCTCGGCCTGGATCCGGCGGCCCGCGCCGCACTGTGGGAGCAGATCCGGGCGCTGCGCGAGGCGGGCACCACCGTCTTCCTCACCACGCACTACCTGGAGGAGGCCGACGCCCTCTGCGACCGGGTGGCGATCATCCACCAGAGTCGCATCGTGGCGTCCGGTGCCCCGGCCGAGCTCAAGCGCGGCATCAGCGGGGACGCGGTGACCGCCGAGGTCGGCGAGGGGGACGGCGAGCAGCTCATGGCCGCCCTCGCACACCAGCGTTCATCGGCAACATGGTGCGGGGACTGATCGACCGGCCCCGGCTCATGGCTTCGCTGCGCGAGCACCCGGAGCACCTGCCCGACGCCGTCGAGGAGTTCTTGAGGTTCGACGGGTCGGCGCGGATGGGAGTGTGGCGGTTCGCGGCGGAGGACATCGAGCTGGCCGGCCGGCGGATACCGGCCGGCAGCCTGGTGATCGTCTCGCCGGCCGCGGCCAACCGCGATCCGGCCAGGTACGCCGACGCCGACAGCCTCGACCCGGACCGCAGGGACGTGGCCGGGCACATCGCCTTCGGGCGAGGCCGCCACCGGTGCACGGGAGCGGCGCTCGCCCGCGTGGAGGCCGAGACGGCCGTCGGCACGCTCATCCGCCGCCACCCGCAACTCCGCCTCGCCACCGGGGAACCCTTGCGGCGGCGGGCCGTGGTCACCCTCCACGGCCTTCGCCGGCTCCCCGTCGTCCTGGGTCCTGCCGGCTAGGAACGCGGGTCAGTCGGTGGATTGGTGGGTGGGACGGTCGGTCGCCGCGGACGGCTCGCTCCAGGTGATCGCGTAGTACTTCAGTCGTTCGTCTTCTGCGACCAGTTGCATGCCGACCGCGGTCATGACGTGCTGGGAGGCGACGTTGTCGTGGTCGGTGTCGCCGTGCACGCAGGTGATGCCGCGTGCACGGGCGAACTCCAGCAGTGCGCGGAGCGACTCGGAAGCGTATCCCTGGCCTTGCGCCGACGGGATCAGGCCGTAGCCGATGGTGACCCTGCCGTCGGGGTCCGCAGGGCCGTGGAAGCCCAGCCCGCCGATCGCGAGCCCGTCCTCGCGCCGCCGGATTTCGTAGGCGCCGAACGGCTGGGGGTCACCGCTGCTCGCGCAGACGCTCAGGAAGCGCTCGGCTCCGGCCACGTCCCCGTCGGCGGGGTATCCGGGCGCCCATCGCGTGCTGTCGTCCGGCTCGCCCGCCAACAGGCGTTCCGCCTCGGCGGGGCTCATCGGATGGAGTGTGAGCCGCGCTGTCTCAAGATCGTCCATGGCGGTGGGGTATCACGCGGGGCGGCCGGGCCGCATGCGGATTTCCCGGCTCGGCCACCGGCCGCCACCGCTGGAATGCTGGGGGCGATCGCCTGCTGGGTTCAGGCGTCCCTGACTGCGGCCGCACCCGGGGCCACACACGCGGTCGTGCCCGTTTCCCCGTCCGTCTCCTCCGGGGGCGGCAGGCGCAGGAACGCCGTCAGGAAGGCGCTGGTGAGGTAGAGGGCGGCGAAGACCCACATGAGTACCTCGACGCCCAGGGGGCCGAGGAGGAGGCCCACCAGGGCGGGGCCGAGGAAGGTGCTGGCGCCGGCGCCGAGGTTCAGGGCCGACATCGCCTGGCCCTTGTGGTCGGGGGCCAGGGACGGCATCAGGGCGGACAGCGGTACGTAGCCGGCGAGCGTGGCGCCGAAGAGGCTCACGAGCACCACGGCCAAGGGGAAGTTGTCGCCGGCCGCCACGGTGCCGTAGTGCAGCAGCAGGGTGGTCACCGCGCAGCCGACGCCGCCGCACCAGGCGACGGTGCGCTGCCAGCCGATGCGGTCGCCGACCACGCCGAAGACGAGGTTGAAGAAGATGTTGGTGGCGAACATCGCGGAAAGCAGGCGCAGCCACTCGCTGAGGGTGAAACCGAGCGTCTCGGTGAAGAACACCGGCAGGAAGACGAGGAAGCCGAACTGAGGCGCGGTGTTGATGGCCCGTACGACTGCTCCGGCGCCGATGCGGGGCCTGCGCCAGATGATGGCGAGCGAACCGACGAGGGTGGCCAGGGGGCGTTCGCCGGCGGGGGCGAGGCGACGGCGGCCGGTGGGTTCGCGGACGAGGAGCAGGGCGAGTGCGCCGCCCGCGGCGACCAGCCCCAGGGCGAGCCACAGTGTGCTGTAGGCGCCGATGCGGGGAACGGCGAAGCTGGCGACGAGCGAGCCGAGGGTGGGCAGGCCGCCGGTGAAGGCGAACCAGAACCAGCCGACGGCGGAACCGAGCCGCCGCCGCGGCGTGACGGCGGTGACCCAGATGAGGAAGCCGTAGGCGAAGAGGGGGTAGCCCAGGCCCCGCAGTCCGTAGCTGACGAGCAGGAGGGAGAAGTCGGTCGTGGGAAGGGCGAGGAGGAGCAGGGCGGTCTGGAAGGCGACCCAGATGCCGAGGCCGAGCGTCATGACGCGGCGCGGTCCCCAGAGGTCGCACAGGGCGCCGGAGCACCAGGCGGCGATGCTGGCGGTCGCGCCGTAGACGCTGAAGAGCAGGGCCACCTGCTGCTTGGTGAGTCCTTCGTCCAGGAGGTAGGGCGACAGATAACCGGACTCGACGCCGTCTCCGATCATGAAGATGAGGACGCCGAGGTAGCCCCAGGCGAGGGCCGGGGGGAGGCCGACGCGGTCCAGCCGGTGTCTTCGGGGGGCGCGGTCGGCCGACGATGCGGGGTCCATGACAACAGTCACGGCAACCACCTTCCGGGGGCTGTGCGGAACGGGAGGGATGGAGCGGGAAGGGTGGAGAGGGGAGGGATGGAGCGGAGAGGTTGGAGAGGGGAGGGTGGAGCGCGCGGCGACCGGGAGGCGAGGGGTGCGTCGGTGCACCGCGGCGCAGCGCCACGACGAAGCGGGGCGGGAGCGCCACGATGAAACGGGGCGGTGCGGGCGTCAACGCGGTGTGGGAAAGCCCCCGCGGCAGCTCCGGGCGGTGGCGTGAAATCGCTGTCCGGTGCGCGTCATGCGGGTCCGACGGCGGGGCGTCGGCCCTGCTCAGGAGGGGAACGGCCGAGGCCGTGAGCCGACTGCGGTGCGTGAAGTGCGCGTGAAGTTCACACGGGCCCGGGGAGCGGGGGCCGTGGCGTCAGCGCGCGGGGACGACGCGGACCTCGACGCCCTGCTCGCGCAGCCTCCGCACTTCCGAGGCGGGGGCGGCGTCGTCCACGAGGACCAGGTCGAAGTCGGTGAGGGGGGCCAGCGCGTACAGCCCCTGATTGGCGAACTTGGTGTGGTCTACGAGCAGCACGCGCCGGCTCGCGGACGCCATCATGGCCTGCTTGACCTGCACCGTTTCCGGTGACATGTGGTAGCAGCGGCCACCGGTGACGGCAGTCGTCGACATGAACAGCACGTCGGCCCGGTACGCCTGTGCGCTCTGCGCGGCGTGCAGGCCCATGAAGGCGTCATAGGCCGGGAAGTACGTGCCGCCGAGCGCGATCAGCGAGATGCCCGGTTCCCGGCTCAGCGCGGAGACGACGGGCAGGGCGTTGGTGATGACGGTCAGCGGTGTGCGGCCGGCCATCTGCGCGGTCAGGCCCAGGCACGTCGTGGAGTCGTCGATCATCACGACCCGGCCCGGTGCCAGCAGCTCGGCCGCCGCGCGCGCCAACCGCTGCTTGGTCCGCGTCATCGTCGTCATGCGCTCGCCGACGCTGCCGTGGAACTGCGTCGACGGCTGACAGCTCGCCCCGCCGCGCACCTTGCGCAGCCACCCCTGGGCCTGCAGCGCGTCGAGGTCGCGGTGCACGGTCATCACGCTGACGCCGAACTCCTCGGCCAGGGCGGACGTCCGGACGAATCCCCTGGCCGCGACCAGGTCGCGCAGCTGCCGGCGGCGCTCCTCCTGACCGTCCCCGCGCGTCACACCGCCCGGGCCGCCCGTGCCACCGCCGCTCATGCCGCTCCTCCTCCCCGGTCCGACGCGTCATGTGAATCTCACATGAACCTAACACGGTGTGCCCGGGCCGTCCGGCCCCGCCCGTACCGGTCCCGGGACGACCTCACATCGCACGCGCCCTGCGGCGCGGGAAATGAACCGTGGCCGATTGACGCCCTCCCCGGCGGCGGGTTTCGCTACGTCGGCGAACCGGCCGCCGTCCCTGGAGGCGCGGCCACTGCGAAGAGGCAGGTACCCGAAGTCATGTCGGTTCTCACCATCGACGTCGGCACGTCGGTGATCAAGTCGGTCGTCTTCGACGACCAGGGGCAGGAGATCGCGGTCTCGCGCATCGCCACCGAAGTACTGCGGCCCCACCCCGGCCGGGCGGAGCAGGACATGGACGCGGTGTGGAACGGCGTCGTCTTCACCGTGCGCAGCGCCCTGTCCGGGCTCGGCCCGGACGCCGGCCCCGTGTGGCTCGTGAGCCTCACGGCGCAGGGGGACGGCTGCTGGCTGGTCGACGACCGCGGCCGCCCCACCGGGCCGGCGGTCCTGTGGTCCGACGGCCGCGCGGGCGGGCTGCTGCGGCGCTGGGAGTCCGAGGGCGTCCTGGAGGAGGCCTACCGCCGCAACGGCTCCCTCACGTGCGGCGGCATGCCCAACGCGGTGATCAGCTGGCTGGCGGAGCACGACCCGGAGCGGCTGGAGCGCTCCGCGACGGCGCTGACGGCGGCCGGCTGGCTGTTCCTGAAGCTCACCGGCGTCACCGCGATCGACGAGTCCGACGCCTCCGCGCCCTTCCTCGACCACGCCACCGGCGACTACGACCCGCGGATCCTGGAGCTGTTCGGCTTGACCTGGGCGCGCCGCCTCCTGCCGCGCGTCCTGGGCGAGCACGAGCGCATCGCCGAGATCACCGCGCGCACGGCCGGCGAACTGGGCCTGCCCGCCGGGCTGCCCGTGGTCATGGCCCCCTACGACATCGCCGCGACCGCCCGTGGCGCCGGCGTGGTCGACCCCGGCCAGGCCTGCGGCATCCTCGGCACCACCTTGTGCACCGAAATCGTCACCTCGCGCGTCGACACCGCGGGCGAGCCCTGCGGGATCAACATCGCCTACGGGGCCCGCGAGCGCCTCCTGCGCGCCTTCCCCACGCTGTCGGGTACGGAGGTCCTGGACTGGGCGGCGCGGACCCTCGGCGTCGGGGGGCCCGCCGCGCTGGGGGAGCTGGCGTTCGGCACCGGGTCGGGTGCCGGGCGGGGCTCCGGAGCAGGTGCCGGACCGGGCGCCGCGGGGCTGGCCTTCCTGCCGTACCTCTCCCCCGCCGGGGAACGCGCCCCCTTCCTCGACCCGCGCGCCCGCGGCACGTTCTGGGGCCTGTCGCTGGAACACACGCCCGCCCATCTGGCCCGCGCCGTCTTCGAGGGCCTGTCCCTCGTGGTGCGCGACTGCCTGCACGCCTCCCGCACCGAGGTCCGCGAACTGCGCCTGTGCGGCGGCGGATCGGCCAGCGACGACTGGTGCCGGCTGATCGCCGACGTCACCGGGGTGCCCACGGCCCGCAGCACCGACACCGAGCTCGGTGCCAAGGGCGCGTTCCTGACCGGCCTGGTGCTCACCGGGGCGGAGAGCAGCATGCGCGACGCGGCCGCCAAGTACGTACGGATGCGCGCCGGCTGGGAGCCCGACCCGCAGCGCAGCGCCTTCTACGACGAGCTCTACGCCTCCTTCCTGATCTGGCGCGACGCCGCCCGCTCCCTCGGCTGGTCGTCCGCCGCGCCCGCACCCGCACACGAGCCGGCGCCGGCACCCGTACCCGTGCCCGCACCCGCACCCGCACCCGCACCCGCACCCGCACCCGTAGCGAAGGCCGCTCATGGCTGAATCCCAGCGCTCCGCTCACACCCTCGACCCCGACGCCGTCCACCTCGGTCTCGACCTCGGCACCCAGAGCGTCCGGGCGGTCGCCGTGGACGGCGCCGGACGGACCGTCGGTGCCGCCTCCCGGCCGCTGACCGGCCGGCGCGAGGGCGTACGCCACGAGCAGGACCCCGAGCAGTGGTGGACGGCCCTCGCCGCCGCCTGCCGCGAGGCCCTCGCCGGCATCGCCCCCGAGCGGGTGCGCGGTCTGGCGGTCGACGCCACCTCTGGCACGATCCTGCTGGCCGACGGCCGGGGCACGCCGCTCACTCCCGGCCTGATGTACGACGACGGGCGGGCCCACGCGTACACCGACCGCGTCAACACCACCGGCGCCGCGGTGTGGGAAGCGTCGGGCTACCGCTCCATGCAGCCGTCCTGGGCACTGCCGAAGCTGCTGTGGCTGCTGAACCAGGGGCAGCAACGGCAGCGGGGGAGGCAAGGGCAACTGCCCGCCGGAACGAGGCTGCTGCACCAGGCCGACCTGATCACCTGGCGGCTCACCGGACGGCAGACGGCCACCGACGCCAGTCACGCCCTGAAGACCGGTTACGACCTCGTCGAGGAACGCTGGCCGGAGGCGGAACTGGCCGCGCTCGGCGTCCCGGAACGGCTGCTGCCCGACGTCGTACGCCCCGGAACCGTCCTCGGCACCGTGTGCGACGACGCGGCGCGCGTCACCGGCATCCCCGTCGGCACCCAGGTCGTCGCAGGGATGACGGACGGCTGCGCCGCGCAGATCGGGGCGGGGGCGCTCGCACCGGGCGCCTGGAACTCCGTCCTGGGAACCACCCTCGTCCTCAAGGGCGTGAGCCCCCATCTGGTGCGGGACCCGGCAGGCGTCGTCTACTGCCACCGGGGACCCGGCGGTACGTGGCTGCCCGGCGGCGCGTCCGGCAGCGGTGCCGGGGTGATCACCCGGCATTTCCCCGGGGCCGACCTCGACGCCCTCACCCGGCAGGCCGCCGCGTCCGCCTTTGGTTCGCCTGCCGTGGCCTATCCGCTGACCGGTGCGGGCGGGGAACGCTTCCCCTTCCGCGCCCCCGCAGCGAGCCCCTTCGTCCTGGGCGAGCTCGCGGGCGAGGCCGAGCACTTCCTCGCCTGCCTGCTCGGCGTGGCCTACGTCGAGCGGCTCTGCTTCGATTACGTGGACCACCTCGGCGCGCCCGTCCGGGGACCGGTCACCTTCACGGGCGGCGGGGCCCGCAACGCCTACTGGTCCCGGCTGCGGGCCGATGCCCTGGGCCGTACGGTCCGGCTGCCCGAGCGGTCCGGGAGCGCCACCGGCATGGCGGTGCTCGCCGCGACCGCCTCGGGCGCCACGCTGGAGGAGGCGGCGGCCGCCATGGTCCGGGTGCGCGCGGAGGTGCGCCCCGACCCGGCGCGCACCGCCCGCCTGCTTCCCCGCTACCTCGACTTCGTCGACGAACTGACCCGACGCGGCTGGCTCGACCCGGCCGTGGCGGCGCACGCCCGCAGAAAGGCCGAACAGTGACCGACTTCCTCCTCGTCCGCCACGGCGAGACCGAGTGGCACGCCGAGAACCGCTACGCGGGCCGCAGCGACGTGTCCCTCACCGAGCGCGGCCTCCGGCAGGGCGAGGCGCTCGCATCCTGGGCGGCCGCCGGGCAGGAGCTGGGCGCCGGGCAGGAGTTCGACGCCGTGATGTGCTCGCCGCTGTCGAGGGCCCGGCTCACCGCGCGGCCCGCGGCGGCCGCGCTGGGTCTGCCCCTGCGGGTCGACGAGCGGCTGACCGAGGTGGACTTCGGGCGGGGCGAGGGGCTGACGCGCGGGGAGATGGCCGAGGCGTTCCCCGGCGAACTGGCCGCCTTCCTCGACGACCCGGTGGCCCATCACCTGCCCGGCGGCGAAGACCCCGCGGCGGCCGCCGCCCGGGCCGTCGCCTGCCTGACGGAGACCGCGCGCGACCTCCCCGGCGGCCGCGTCCTCGTAGTGGCGCACTCGACCCTGCTGCGCCTCGCCCTGTGCGAGCTGCTCGGCATTCCCCTCTCGCGCTACCGCGTCGTCTTCCCGGCCCTGGAGAACGGATCCCTGACGGAGCTGCGGCTGCGCGAGGGACGGGCGTCCCTGCTGCGCCTCAACGTGCCGGTCACCGCCGCCGACACCAGCCACGTCTGACCGTCCCGCTTCCTCCTGTCCTCTCCCGCCCCCTTCTGGAGCACCACCGTGACCACCACCGTGACCACCACCGTCCTTGCCGCAGGCGACCACTTCGTCCTCCCCCGCCTGCTGACCGGGGAACTCCGCGCCGCCGCGCCGGCGGCCTCCCTCGACATACGCGAACTGACCCTGCCCTGGCCGCACACTCCGTTCGGGCCGGTCGCCGAGGTTGACGAAGCGTCGGGCACGGAGGACGAACTGATCGAGGCACTGCACGGCGCACGCGTGTGCGTCACCCAGATGGCGCCGCTGACCGAACGGGTCCTGCAGGCCTGCCCCGACCTGGAACTCTTCTGCATAAGCCGGGGCGGCCCGGTCAACGCCAACCTGGCCGCCGCCACCCGTCACGGCGTCGCCGTCAGCTACGCGCCCGGCCGCAACGCCACCGCCACCGCCGAGCACACCCTGGCCCTGCTGCTGGCCTCCGCGCGGGGCATCGGTGACGTCCACACCGACCTCAAGCAGGGCACGTGGCGCGGTGACTACTACGATTACGACGCCTGCGGCATCGAGATCGAGGGCTGCGTCGTCGGCCTCGTCGGCTACGGTGCCATCGGCTCGCGGGTGGCCCGCGTGCTGGTCGCCATGGGCGCGCACGTCCTGGTGCACGACCCGTACGTGCCGGCGGAGGCGCTCGCCGGCCTGGCCGAGCAGGTCACCCTGGAGGAGCTGCTGCGCCGCTCCCGCATCGTCTCCCTGCACGCGCGCGTCACGGACGAGACCCGGGGCATGATCGGCCGCGCGCAGATCGCGGCCATGCCGCGCGGCTCGGTCCTCGTCAACTGCGCGCGCGGCGCCCTCGTCGACTACGACGCCGTCTGCGACGCCCTGGAGTCCGGGCACCTGGCCGGCGCCGGGTTCGACGTCTTCCCCACCGAACCGGTGCCGACCGCCGCACGCCTGCTGTCGGCCCCGGGCGTGGTCCTCACCCCGCACATCGCGGGCGGCAGCCGGCAGGTCGCCCACAAGGCGGCCCGGATCGTCGCCTCGGAAGTCCGCCGCTTCCTCGACGGCGAGCCCCTGGCCCACTGCGCCAATCCGGAGGTGCTGGTGGCCTGATGGCATTTGCGGCCTGATGGCACGGTGGCCTGACGGAGTCGTTCAGGCCTGATCGGCCTCGTCCGTCGCGTGGGGCAGCAACGGGAACAGCCGGGTAATGAGGGCGACCGGGCGGGCGCCGTCCGGGCGGGCGAGGGGGCGCTGTTCGCGGTCCTGGTAGGGAGCGAGCGCTCGCCGGACGGCGTCGGCGACCCGGCTCATCTCCTCGGGTGTCAGATAGGCGACGGCGCTGAAGGCTTCGTCGTGGCGCCATTCGGCCGGTGCCCGGTCGCGCTGGGCGAGCCATTGCCGCCAGCTCTCGTCCTCCAGCCCCCGGGCCAGGGCACCGAACTCCTCCCCCACGGTCCCGTCGGCGGTGGGGGTGTGCTCCCTCAGACGCCAGGGGCGGGCGCGGCCACCGCGGTGAGGGGCTTCTTCGATGTGCCCGTGGCGTGCGAGCTGCCGCAGGTGGAACGAGCAGAGCCCGGAGCTGTAGCCCAGCCGGGCGGCCGCTTCGGTCGCCGTGAGGGTGCCGACTTCGGCGAGCAGGCCCAGCAGGGCCGTGCGGACCTCATGTGCGGGCAGTCCGTTGCCGGGGTCGGGGTCGCGGGTCCGGTCGGGCACGGCGTCGAGGTCATCTTCAGTCACTTTGCAAAGTCTGCTACTTTGCAAAGCACTTGGCAAGCAGTGCGAAGTGCACCGAAGAGGAGAGAACCGAGTCATGCCTGTCCGTGACGAAGGGACCCGTACCGCCGACCGGCGAGTCCGTCTGCAAGGCCGCCCCGTCGACTCCTATCCGGTCCTGCCACCGGAGGTGGAACGTGGTGCGGTGCGCCGGATCACGGTCGTGGGTGAGGAGGTCCTGGCCCGCCCGTGCCGGGAAGTGACCGAGTTCGGCTCCCCCGAGTTGTCGGCACTGATCGACGACATGTTCCTGACGATGCACGTCGCCGACGGTGCCGGCCTGGCTGCCAATCAGGTCGGCGTGGACCTGCGGCTGTTCGTGTACGACTGCCCGGACGACAACGGGATCCGGCACGTCGGCCACATCGTCAACCCGGTCCTGGACACGCCCGGCCCGGGCAGCCGCCGGCTCGTCGACGACTCGGAAGGCTGCCTGTCCGTGCCCGGCGCCACCATGGTGGTCTCCCGTACCGATCACGCTGTCGTTCGCGGTTCCGACAAGGACGGCAACCCGCTCGTCATCGAAGGTACGGGCTACTTCGCCCGCTGCCTGCAGCACGAGACCGACCATCTCTCCGGTCACACCTACCTCGACCGGCTCTCCCGACGCGACCGCAAAGACGCGCTCCGTCAGATGGAAGACCGCCGCGAGGCCGTCTTCGCCCGCCGCGCGAGCAAGGCCGCCGACATGAGCCGGTGAAGGACCTGTACGTCACCGCCTCTGCTGTCGCCTTCTCGTCGCCGCCGAGCGCATCGGCTGTCAGACGCAGAACTCGGGCGGGAAGCCGGTCCAGCGCAGGGCGTCGGGGAGGTGCCTCATGTCGTTGTAGCAGAGCATCGAGGAGGGGCGGCCGGGCGGGTAACGGATGACGGTCAGGGCCGCGTTGCAGTGGTTCAGGCCCATCCAGCGCCATCGTGGGGCGTCCTGGGAGGCCCGGACGAACCAGCCGATGAGGAAGTTGTGCGTGACGACCAGTTCATGCACCGGTTCGTCGCCCTGCACCGGGCCGGTGAATCGCGCCAGAGCCTCACGGGCCAGTGCCTGACCGTCCACCTGCTCCTCGGTGGGAAACTGCGTGAGGAAACCGAGCACGGCGTCTGCCGCTTCCGGTGGCAGTTCCTCCCTCCGCGGCACGTAGGGCACATAGTCTCCGGCCGCCTCGGAGCGACGAAGGGGGACGTCCCCGAGCTGTTCGCCGATGAGGCGAGCCGTCTGCTCGGCCCGGGCCAACGGGCCGTGGTGAACAGCCGACAGCGGGACACCCCGAAGTCGTTCGCCGAGAAGAACGGCTTGCCGACGGCCGTTCTCCGTCAGACCGCTCTCGTCCGGCGTGGCCTCGCCGTGCCGGGTGAGGTAGAGATAGCGAGTGGTCGTCCCCGTCATGTTCGTCGCCCCTGCCAACGTGCTGATCTCGCGTAGTGATCGAACAGACGAAGCTCAAGGTCCGCCGGTTGCCTCTACCGTGCCGTCGGCGTCTCCCACCTCATCTCGCCTTCGTGCCAACACCCCGTGGGGGCCAGGCCGATCGCAGCGGCAACGCCGGCGGAAGCCTGGTGATCCGGGTGGATGTGGGCACGGACAACCCGAATGCCTTTCTCCTGCAACCAGGCGATCAGCCCCCGCGCCGCCTCCGTGGCGATCCCCCGCCGTTGCCACGCAGTCCCCACCACCCAGGCGACCTCCGCCACACGCCCGCGCTCGGTGGTCTTGACCGTCGCCTGCACCGTGCCGGCCAGACGCTCCTCTCCCCGGACCCGAATCACCCAGTTCCACCAGGTCTCCGCGGGGTCGGAGGAGCCGGCCACCAAGCGCTCGTACCGTGCCAGCAGAGCCGGCAAGGGTTGCGGGGCGCCACCTATGAAGACGTACAGAGCCGGGTCGGAGAGCACCTCGGCCATCTCGACCGCGTGCTCGACACCGAGCGGCACGAGGCTCAACCTACCGGTCCCGATCTCTCCGATCTCCATGGCGTTCACGCCGTCTCTCATCACGATCTCGACCACTCCCCATACAAGCCCTGCAGAACCATGACTCGACATCCTGGCCCAACCTGCCCGGACCCGCACGTCCGACCAAGGTCGTGCCCGTGCGCGGAGAACAGTCAATTCGTCTCCGCCGGCCGTGTGATTGGCTACGCTGCATGAGTCTCAGGCGAGTGTTCCCCGGGCACATGTGCGTACCGCCGCAGGCAGCAGCGCCTCCCTTCGACCCCGAACTGAGCGTCGTGCTGGCGGCTTTGAGCAAGGAGGCGAGGGAGCCGGTCACCCCGGAGAATCTTGCGGCGCACCAGGAGCGGGATGCTGCGTCCCGGCCCAGGCCGACCGCCGAGGAGCTTCGCGCCGGCGGCCGGTTCGAGGTGACGGAACTCCGGGTGCCGGGACCGCCGGACGGACCGGACGTCACGCTCGTGAGCGCGCGGCCCGCCGGGCTCGCCGGGCGACTGCCCCTGCTGTACTACATGCACGGAGGCGCCATGATCATGGGCAACGCGTGGTCCGTGCTTCCGCGGATCCTGCGCGAGTGGGCCCTTCCTCTGGAGTTGGCCGTCATCTCGGTCGAGTACCGGCTGGCGCCGCAGACGCAGTACCCGGGGCCCCTGGAAGACTGCTACGCAGGGCTCCTCGGGGCTACCGAGCACGCGGCCGAACTGGGCATCGACCCCGACCGCGTCATCATCGGAGGCAAGAGCGCCGGCGGCGGGCTCGCTGCGGCACTCACCCTGCTCACCCGCGACCGAGGCGGGCCCGCACCGATCGGGCAACTGCTGCTGTGCCCCATGCTCGACGACCGCAACGACACCTTCTCCAGTCACCAGATGACGGGCCTCGGCATAGGGGACCTCACCTCCAACGCGACCGCCTGGAAGGCACTGCTGGGCGACCGCTACGGCGCTGCGGACCTGCCGCCTACGCCGCCCCCGCCCGTGCCACGGACCTCTCCGGGCTCCCGCCGGCCTACATCGAGGTCGGGTCGGCCGAGATGTTCCGCGACGAGGACATCGCCTACGCGAACGCGATCTGGCAGGCCGGCGGCCAGGCCGAACTGCACGTATGGCCCGGCGCCTACCACGGCTTCGACGGCCTGGCCCCCCATGCGGCCCTCAGCCAGGACGCCCGCAACGCGCGCACCCGCTGGCTCCGGCGCCTCCTCGCACAGTCCGGTAAGGGGAACCGAGCCGGTGGGGCCTGAGCACAGGTCCTCGACGGACACCGGTACGACCGGTCGAGTTGCTGATCCTGCTCACGGCCCGCACACCCGGTGCCGCCTGGGGCGGCGGAGAGTGCGGCTGATCCCCGCCGCTCCGCGGCCCTCGGCTACGCTCCATCCGTGATGCTGCCGACGGTCGACGCCATACGCGCGCTACACGCGAAGTACGCACCGACGCGCGAGGCGTTCGACCTCGTGTACACCCACTGCGAGATCGTCTGCCGGGTCGCCGAACAACTGCTGGCCGCCGACGGCCACCGGCTCGACGCCGGCCTCGTCCGCGCGGGCGCCCTTCTCCACGACATCGGCGTCTACCGGCTTTACGACGACACGGGCCGGATCCCGTCCGGCGAATACATCCGCCACGGGGTGCTCGGTCACGAGATCCTCCGCCAGGAGGGTTTCCCCGAACGACTGCGTCGCTTCTGCTCCTGCCACACCGGCGTCGGGCTCACGCGGCACGACATCGAGAAGCAGGGGCTGCCTCTGCCGGTGGCCGACTACGTCGCGGAGAGCGGCGAAGAACAGCTGGTGATGTACGCGGACAAGTTCCACAGCAAGACCACTCCCCCGGTCTTCGTCTCCTTCAACACCTATGCCACGCACGTGGGACGGTTCGGCGCGGAGAAGGTCGCCGCGTTCCACGCGCTGCGCGGCCGGTTCGGCGAGCCGGAGCTCGTCTCGCTCAGCGCGCGGTACGGACACGCACGGACCTGACGGTCCTCTTTCCTCCCCCCGACCACCAAGTCATGCGCAACGATTCCTCCGTTTGCGTCTGCCGCTAGTGGGTCGGCATGGGTAACATCGCGGCTCACACACGCCAACTGGAGCGAGGACACCTCATGTCAGACATCGCCACTTCCCTCAAAGACCAGTACACGGCCCAGGTCACTGCGGACATCGAGCGCGTGTCCCAGGAGCGGGAGCATGTCCGTACGGAGATCTCGGCGCTGCAGCAGCGGCTGGAGACGCTGGAGGCCGACCACCGGCAACTGCTGCAGCTGCGGGCCACGCTCACCGGTGAGCCGGCCGCGGCGGCGCAGCGGCCGGCGCCGGAAGGAGCGGCCGCCCAGCCGAAGAGCAGTGCGTCCAAGGCCGGGGAGCCCAGGGCTGACGAGCGCAAGACCGGCGAGTCCAAGGCAGGCCAGTCCAAGGCAGGCGAGTCCAAGACCGGCGACTCCAAGACCGGCGACTCCAAGACCGGCGACTCCAAGACCGGCGACTCCAAGGCAGGTGAGCGCAAGACCGGCGAGAAGGCCGGCGCCGGCGCGAAGGTGCCCCGGCCTCGTTCGTCGCAGCCGGCCGCGCGAGCGCGGGTCGAGCGCCGCGGGGCGAAGGCAGGCCGCGGGGAGGTCACTTGGGGCGAGCTCCTCCTGTCGTACCTGGCCGGGGAGCAGGAGCCGAAGTCGGTTGCCGAGATCACCCACGGCGTGAGCACCGCTCACCCGGCGCGTACGGTGCAGGCCGCCGTGGTGCGCAACACGCTCGAGGCGCTCGTCGCCCAGGACAAGGTGCAACGCCGCAAGCAGGCGCGGTCGGTCACCTACAGCGTGGTGGGTCAGCAGCAGGAGGCGGCCGCCGAGCCGTCCGAGAAGGCGTAGTCAACGGCGCGCGCCTCGGTCAGGCACAGTCCTGCCCGGGCGCACGCGCACGCCACCGCACGCGGCACGCGCCGTCAGGTGGCAAAAAGAAAGGGAAAGGAGGCGACCCGCTCCTTTCCACTCTCAACATATAGCGCATCGGGGGGCTTGCCGCAAGGCCCCGGTCATACCGCAGAATCAACGTCCTGAACAGGAATGACCTGCGGAAATGGGGGGCGCCGAGTGCGTGTGTTGTTGTCGACGTACGGGTCGCGTGGGGACGTCGAGCCGCTGGCGGGCCTCGCGGTGCAGTTGCGGGCACTCGGTGCCGAGGTGCGGGTGTGCGCGCCGCCGGACGAGGACTTCGCGCAGCGGTTGTCCGGTGTCGGTGTGTCGATGGTCCCGGTCGGCCCGTCGGCACGGGCGCTGACGACCGCGGCGGCGCCGCCGTCGGCGTCGGACCTGCCCCGGCGCGCGGCCGAGTTGATCGCCGGTCAGTTCGAGGTGGTGACCGCGGCGGCCGAGGGGTGCGACGTACTGGTGGCGACCGGCATGATGCCGGCCGCGGCCGGTGCGCTGTCGGTGGCCGAGAAACTGGGCATCCGCTCCGTGTCCGTGACCTTCCAGCAGCTCACCCTGCCGTCGCCGCACCGCCGGCCGCTGGCGTATCCGGGCCGGCCGTTCCCGCCGGAGGTGACCGACAACCGGGTGCTGTGGGACATGGACGCGCAGAGCATCAACGCGCTGTTCGGCGAGGCGCTCAATACGAACCGGGTGGCGCACGGCCTGCCCCCGGTGGACGACGTCCGTGACTACGTCATCGGCGACCGGCCGTGGCTGGCGACGGACCCGGTCCTGGACCCGTGGCAGAAGACGCCGGGGACACCGGGCACGCCGGGCACGCCGGGCACGCCGGGCACGCCGGGAACGCCGGACCTCGACGTCGTCCAGACCGGCGCGTGGATCCTGTCGGACGCCAATCCGCTCCCGGCCGAGTTGATCGCGTTCCTGGACGCCGGCACGCCACCGGTGTACGTGGGCTTCGGCAGCATGCCCATGCACGCTTCGAGGGACGTCGCCGAGGTGGCCGTGGAGGCGGTCCGAGCGCAGGGCCGCCGCGCTGTCGTGGCCCGCGGCTGGGCCGGCCTGGCCCTGCTCGACGGCCGGGACGACTGTTTCATCGTCGGCGAGGTCAACCAGCACGCGCTGTTCGCCCGGGTGGCCGCCGTCGTCCACCACGGCGGGGCGGGCACCACGACGACCGCCACCCGGGCCGGTGCGGCGCAGGTGGTCGTGGCTCAGGCGACGGACCAGCCGTACTGGGCGGGCCGGGTGGCCGACCTGGGCATCGGCGTGGCGCACGACGGTCCCGTTCCGACCGTCGAGTCCCTGTCGGCCGCGCTCGCGACGGCCCTGGCCCCCGAGACGCGCGCACGAGCCACTGCCGTGGCCGGCACGATCCGCCCCGACGGGGCGACGGTGGCCGCACACCTGCTGCTCGACCCGGTCCGCCGGGAACGGGCGTCCATGTCCGCGTGAACCACGGCCACGCCACGGCCTCCGGGTTCGTCACACCCGGTCCAGAACACCCTGCCGCACGCCATGCTCGCAAGCGGCGGCCCCGAGTCGGAGCTCAAACGTGAACCCCGTAAACCCCGTAGCCAACGTGAACCCCATAACAGACGGGAACCCCATAACCAACGTGCACTACGTAACCGACGTGGACTCCGCGACCCCCGCGAGTCCCGTGACCACCAGCGCTTTCGACCTTCCCGACCGCCTCTCCGCCAAGGCCGACCCGGCCCTGATCGGCAGCGACGAACTGCACTTCGCAGCGATCGCGGAGTGCCTCGAGCAGTCGATCGCCGAGGTGTCCGACCGCCTCGACGCCGCGCGCAAGGCGCCCGGCGGCATGGGCCGGCAGGCGATGGACCGGGACATCGAGGTCCACCGGCTGACCGCGCGCCTGCGCACCCTGCGTCGCTTCGGGCTGGACCTGTGCCTCGGGCACATGGTCGGTGCGGACGACTCCGGGCCCGTGTACGTCGGACGGCTCGGCCTCACCGACAGCACGGGGCGCCGGCTGCTGCTCGACTGGCGCTCCCCCGCGGCCGAGCCGTTCTTCGGAGCCACCCATGCCAACCCCATGGGCCTCGCGAGCCGCCGCAGGTACCGCTGGACCCGTGGCCGGGTCAGTGACTACTGGGACGAGGTGTTCACCTCGGACGGCTACGCCGGGCACGCCGCGCTCGACGACCAGTCCGCCTTCATCGCCAGCCTGGGCAGCAACCGGTCGCCGCGGATGCGGGACGTGCTCGGCACCATCCAGGCCGACCAGGACGCCATCATCCGCGCGGGGTCCGGCGGCGCCCTCGTCGTCGACGGCGGTCCGGGCACGGGAAAGACCGTCGTCGCCCTGCACCGTTCCGCCTACCTCCTCTACTCCGACCCCCGTCTCGGCCACCGCCGCGGCGGCGTGCTGTTCGTCGGTCCGCACCAGCCCTACCTGGGCTACGTCGCCGACGTCCTCCCCAGCCTCGGAGAGGAGGGCGTACAGACCTGCACCCTGCGGGACCTCGTCGCCGAAGGAGCCACGGCATCGGTCGAGACCGACCCGGACGTGGCCCGCCTGAAGTCGTCCGCGGACATGGTGAAGGCGATCGAAAAGGCCGTCCGGTTCTACGAGGACCCGCCCACCGACACGATGACCGTCACGACGCCCTGGTCCGACGTCCGGATCGGCGCCCGCGACTGGGCGGCGGCCTTCGACGCGGCAGAGCCCGGTACTCCGCACAACGAAGCGCGCGAGCAGGTCTGGGAGGAGCTGCTCACGATCATCATGGACAAGCACGGCGACGGCGATGGTGATGGCGACGACACCTTCTCGTCCGAGCAGCTCCGCACGTCACTGCAGCACAACAAGGAGCTGCTCGGCGCCCTCAACCGGGCCTGGCCGATGATCGAAGCGGCCGACCTGGTGGGAGACCTGTGGTCGGTGCCCGCCTACCTGCGGATGTGCGCCCCTTGGCTCGGCCCCGACGAGGTGCGGAAGCTGCAGCGCAAGGACGCCCCACAGGCCTGGACGGTCTCCGACCTGCCGCTCCTGGACTGCGCGCGGCAGCGGCTCGGCGACCCGGAGACGGCGCTGCAGAAGCGCCGGCACAAGGCCGCCGTCGCCGCCGAACGCGCCCGCATGGCCGACGTCATCGACAACGTCCTCGCGGCCGACGACGACGGCGAAGGCGCGGTGACGATGCTGCGCGGACAGGACCTGCAGGAGAGCCTGATCGACCGGAGCGCCCTGCCCGGCACCGACCCGGACCGGCTCGCCGGCCCCTTCGCGCACGTCGTCGTGGACGAGGCCCAGGAACTGACCGACGCGGAGTGGCAGATGCTGCTGCTCCGCTGCCCCTCGCGAAGCTTCACCATCGTCGGGGACCGCGCCCAGGCCCGGCACGGGTTCACCGAGTCGTGGCAGGAACGGCTCGGGCGGGTCGGGCTCGACCGGGTCAACCTGGCTTCCTTGAGCATCAACTACCGGACGCCGGAAGAAATCATGTCGGAAGCCGAACCGGTCATCCGGGCCGCGCTCCCGGACGCCAACGTGCCCACCTCCATCCGCAGCAGCGGCATCCCCGTCCTCCACGGATCCACTTCCGAACTGCAATCGGTCCTCGACACCTGGCTCGCCGCCAATGCCGACGGAACCGCTTGCGTCATCGGCGATCCCGCCTTCCGGGCGACGGGGCGCGTCCGGTCGCTGACCCCGGAGCTGTCGAAGGGCCTCGAGTTCGACCTGGTCGTCCTCATCGACCCGGAGGAGTTCGGCACGGGCGTCGAGGGAGCCGTCGACCGCTACGTCGCCATGACCCGGGCGACCCGGCAACTCGTCATCCTCACGAGCGCATGACCGGATAGCCGCCGGATGGCCGTGTGAACGCGTGCAGGGGTGCTCCCCCGCCCCTGCACGCGGTGGCCGCGTCACCCGCGCGGCCCACAGCGGTCGCAGTGCGGCTGCGGCATGGCTACGTTCGGGAGATCCAGATCTTCCGAGGAGAGCCCGAGGAGAGAGCGTCCATGGCCGGTCTCGTGCGCAAGAGTTTCGCTTCCGCGGAGGAAGTACGCCCCTTCGAGGACGGCAAGGGGCAGCTGGAGATGGTGGACCTGGGGGCCGGGCCCGTGGGCCGGGCGACGTTCGAGCCCGGCTGGCGGTGGTCCCGGCACGTCAAGCCGATCGCCGGGACCGACAGCTGCCAGGCGCCCCACCTGGCCTATGTCGTCTCGGGCCGGATGCGCGTCGTCATGGACGACGGGCAGGAGGACGAGTTCGCCCCGGGCGACTGCATGCTCTGCCCGCCCGGTCACGACGCGTGGGTCGTCGGCGACGAGCCGTGCGTCGTGATCGACTGGCAGGGCTTCGCCGAGTACGCCAAGCGCCGGTAGGCACACCACTTCGCACCACACCCCATGTCCCTGCAGGGTGAGCCGTTCGTCGTCGGGGGCGACCGCAGCGCCGGGGGCGACCTGGTGGGGCGGTGATGAGCCGGCGCCAGTGCAGCTCCCGGCACCGCCGGCTTCCTCCGGGCGCGCGGCCCGGCAGCCCGCTTTCGTCAGCCCAGCGGCTTCATGAAGTGGAACGCCGCGATGGCCATCCTCTCCCGCAGGTAGAAGCGGTGGGCGTCGGTGCGGTGCGTGGCCGAGTCCAGCACGAAGTGGTGGCAACCGGCTGCGCGAGCGAGCTCCTGCAGGTGGGTGAGGAGCTCGCGGCCGACGCCGGTGGAGCGTGCGGTGGCGGCGGTCACCAGGTTGTCGACGTACAGCGAGCGCAGCGTGCTCGTGTTGACCACGACGCGCCATCCGGCTGCGCCGACGCACAGGCCCTCGTCGGTGTACGCGGCCGAGAAGCGCAGACCCTGCCCGTGCCCCTCCTCGTACACCTCGCGGAAGGTCTCCTCGGTGAGGTGGGGACGCAGTTCCCGGAGAACGGGGAGCAGGTCGGATATAAGCCGCGGGTCGCCCGGCTCCAGCTCGATGATCTTCATACGGGGACTCTAGACGGGCGCGGGCGGGAAAAGGGTGTGATGTTGGCCGGGCCCCGGCCGACGGTGATCCCGGCCGGGCCCCATCCGTCCCGTCGGTCAGGCGTGCGCGGCGGCGAACATGCCGGCCTCGTAGGAGCCTCCCCGCTGGTGCACGATCACGGCGAGCCGGTTGGCCGCGTTGACCAGGGCGACCAAGGAGATCAGCGCGGCGGTCTGGTCGTCGTCGTAGTGCTTGCGCACCTCCTCCCAGGTCGCGTCGGAGACGCCTTCGTGGGCGTCGGCGAGCCGGGTGCCCTCCTCGGCGAAGGCCAGCGCGGCCTGCTCGGCCTCGGTGAACACGGTGGACTCGCGCCAGGCGGCGACCAGGCTGAGCCGGACCGCGCTCTCACCGGCGGCTGCGGCCTCCTTGACGTGCATGTCGATGCACCAACCGCAGCCGTTGATCTGGCTGACGCGCAGCGCCACCAGCTCCTGCGTGGGCTTCGGCAGCGACGACTGCACGACCACCATGCCGGCGTTGGCGAACCGCTTGGCGAACTTGGCGGCGAGCTCGTTGGCGAACAGGTCGAATCGGGTGCTCATGACATCGTCCTCACTCGTGGTGTTGCTCTGACGCACAAGAGATGCCGGCCGCCCGCTCCTTGTGACGGGACGGCGATGTGACGAGCGCCACCGCTTCCGGGTGTCACAAAGCCGCGGGGACCGGCGTCTTGTGCGCGTGACACCTCGGGATCGGGAAGAGAACAGGCGGGAGCAGTCGGTGAACAGCGAAGTCAGCGAGCGCGGCGAGCGCGGCACGGGTGAGGCGGCCGGGGTGGCCGCCGGCGGCGGTGGACGTACGGACCTCGCCACGGAGGCGTTCATCGCCCACCGCAACCTGTTGTTCACCGTCGCCTACGAGATGCTCGGCTCGGCCGCCGACGCGGAGGACGTCCTGCAGGAGACCTGGCTGCGGTGGGCGGGCGTCGACCTCGGCGCGGTGCGGGACCGGCGTGCGTACCTGGTCCGGATCACCACCCGCCAGGCGCTGGGCCGGCTGCGCACGCTCGGCCGGCGCAAGGAGTCCTACGTCGGCTCCTGGCTTCCCGAGCCGCTGCTGACCGCCCCGGACGTGGCCGAGGACGCCGAGCTGGCCGACAGCGTCTCCATGGCGATGCTGCTGGTGCTGGAGACGCTCGCGCCGACCGAGCGCGCGGTGTTCGTCCTGCGCGAGGTGTTCGACCTGGACTACGACGAGATCGCCGAAGCCGTCGACAAGACCCCTGCCGCGGTCCGCCAGATCGCGCACCGGGCGCGGGCGCACGTCGCGGCGCGCCGGCCGCGCGGGGTCGTTTCCCCGGCCGAGACCCGGGACGCGCTCGATGCGTTCCGGCGGGCGACCGAGACGGGGGATCTGCAGAGCCTGCTCGACGTCCTCTCTCCGGATGTCGTCCTCCTGGGTGACGGTGGCGGCGTCAAGAAGGCGATCCTGCGGCCGGTGATGGGCGCGGACAAGGTGGCCCGCCTGCTCATCGGGGGGATGGGCAAGGTCCCGGGCGCGGCGTCGATGGAGCCGGCGCAGGTCAACGGCTGCCCGGCGCTGGTCCTCCGGATCGACGGGGCGCTCGACACCGTCGTGGCGGTGCGCATCGACGACGGCCTCATCACCGGCCTCTACGCCGTGCGCAACCCCGAGAAGCTGTCGCACATGCTGCAGGAAACCGCTCTGCGCCGCTGAGGGGAGCCGCCGGGGACCGGCCGGGCCGACGAGCCGACCGGCCGACGGCCGACGAGCTGACGGCCTGACGAGCCGTTCACGTCTCGTAGTCGAGCGCGGCGAACCACTCGCCCCGGCCCCGGGGAGTGAGGTCGAGGACGTGCCACACGGGGCTGAGGAGGTCGATGCCGCGCTGGTCGATGTCATCGGCCATCCGGGGGTGCGCCGAGTAGAAGTGGCGCACCAACCCTTCGTCGTCACGGGTGAACACCGACACGGTCGAGTCCTGAACGCCGTCGGCGTCCTCGCTGCCGAGGTCGTACTTGAACGTCCCGGCCGCGGCGCTGAGCAGCCGCAGGTTGGTCCATTGCCGGTTCCGGGCGTGCTCGCGGAGAGCGGGCAGGCCGGCCGCGGCGACCACCACGAAATCGGCGTTCTGGGCGATGTGGCGGGCGACTCCGTTGAAACCGTCGATCCACATGGTGCACATGGGGCAGGGTTCGGTCTGCTGCTTGCCGTACATGAGGTGGTAGACGACCAGGTCGCGGCCGGGCCCGGTGAACAGTTCGCTCAGCCGTACGGTCGTCACCGGGGTGTCACCGGCCTGCAGGTCCGCCGGGCCTTCCTCGAAGATGTAGTCGTCGACGACGGGGCCCGGGCGGCAGCCGGCGGCGCTGCTCCGCGACGCGTTCGCGGTGGCGCATCAGCTCGATCTCGGCCTGCCGCAGCTCCTCGCGAGCGCGGACGTATGCGGCCGGCTCCTCCCTGAGGTTGGTCAACCGCATCCGCGCCTCCGCGTGATCTCGCCCATGCGCTCTCGCCCATGCACTCTCGCCCCCGCGTACTTTCGCCGTCATTGTCCGCCGGGGCAGGGGGGACCGCCACGCGACGGGGAGGGGGAAAGCCGGGGAGGTGTCACGGGACTCCCCCGTGACCGTGAACGCATGAGCGGGGACGTGCCCGGGTTCCGTGGAGTGACGGCGCGGGCAGGCTCGCCACCGGAACGGTTCCGGGGCCCGGGCTGCGGGCCCGGGGTACGGCGCCCGGTGCCCGACGTCCGGCGCCTACGGGTGCCGGAAGAGAGGAGACCCGGCAATGGCCGCTCCGCCCACGACGCGCCGCCCCGCCCTCTCCTTGCTGCTCCTGGCTCTCCTCGGCCTTCTGGGGCTCGCCTGGCTGTCGCCGCCGAGTGGCGTGACGGCCGCGCCCCGCGTCCCGGCCGCGGGCGGCGACCGAAACGAAAACGGATGCAGACCAACGCCCGCGCACCCCCGCCCCGTTCTCCTGCTGCACGGAACGGGACTGGACTCCGCCGCGACCTGGCCCGCGCTCACGGGCTACCTCGCGTCGCGCGGATACTGCGTCTTCCGGCCGGACTACGGGCGGGTGCCGCAGGCCCCGGGCCTGGCCGGCCTCGGCCCGGTCGCCCGCTCGGCCCACGAACTGGCGTCGTACGTCGATGGGATCCTCGCGGCGACGCACGCTTGGCAGGTGGACATCGTCGGGCATTCCCAGGGCGGCATGATGCCCCGCTACTACCTGCGCTTCCTGGGCGGAGCACCCAAGGTCCACTCCCTCGTCGGCCTGGCGCCCAGCAACCACGGCGCCACCGTCCCGGGACTCCACGCGCTCGTCCGGCACGTCCCCGCCACCCGGCGGTTGCTGCCCTTCCCCGCCCTCCGGGAGCAACTCGCGGGATCGGACTTCCTCCGCACGCTCAACCGTGACGGCGACGTGGTCCCGGGCGTGCACTACACGGTCATCGCCACCCGTCACGACGAGGTCGTCGACCCCCGCCGTTCCTCGTTCCTCGACGGCCCCGGCGTCGACAACATCCTGATCCAGGACGTGTGCCCGCCGGATCCCTCCGAGCACTGGGGCCTTGCCGTGGCCGATCCCCTCGCCTTCCACCTCGTGGCCAACGCCCTCGACCCCGACCGTGCCACCCCGGCCTCCTGCGCCTCCGTCACCGGTCGGTTGCCGGCGGGCGCGTCTCGTCCTTCTTCCAGGGGCCGACACCGAGCTTCCCCGTCGTGCCCAGGTCGAACTCCGGTGCCACCATCACCGGGGCGGCGCCGGGCTCGGTCCGTACCCGGGCGTAGGGGGCGTTCACAGCGGCGCCGCCCTCGACCGTGTTGCGCCAGGCCAAAACGGCGTAGGCCCGCTCGCCCGGCTTGAGGACGAGGGGCTGGGGCGTCCCGTCGGCCCCGGTGCTCTGCGCGACCTCGCTGCCGCGGACGGTCTCCACGCCGCTGACCGGCCGGTGCTTTTCGTCGAGGACCTGCACCTGCGGGTGGCCGTTGAGCCGGTAGGGCCGGGTCCCGCAGTTCTGCAGGTTGATTCCCAGGACGCGCAGTCCCATGGCGGCATTGCCCTCGTCGTCCGCGTACACGTGCACTCCCGAAGAGGGGCAGGTGCCGCTCACGGACGGTGCTTCGGCGGTGGGGAAGCTCCTCACCTTCGCGATGCGCACACGCGCGCCGCCTCGTGCACCGGGAAGGGCCGCGCTCATCTCGACGGTGCGCCGCGTCGTCCGGCCCGGCTTGACGGACGGCACCGTCTCCTTCGTCGTCTCCAGTGCCGCCCCGGTGTCCGACAGGACGGTGAAGGTGACGGTGTAGTCGAGGGCTTCCTTCTCCTGGTTGGTGACCTCGAACCCGAAGCAGGGGCGCGCGCCCCGTCCGACGCCCGTGATCCGCACCCCGTCCTTGCCCGGCTCGGTGACCGCGCCCGCGCCCGCGGAAGGAGCGGAGGAGCAGTCACCGGCAGGGCCCGAGGAACCGGAGGCCCCGGGGGCTGCCCGGCCGTCCTGGCGCGAAGCGGCCTGCTCCGACCCGCACGCCGTCAGGAGCAGGGCGCCGGACAGGGCGAGGGGAAGGGTACGGAAGATGGTGCGCATACGCCGAGTGAACAGGTCTGGACCACGCTGCGCCGTAACTCGCACCACACTCCTGTGTCACAGTCGTGCCACAGACAAGGCCGGACTGCTCATGGCACCGATCGGCGTCTCACTCGGGGTCGGTGCCGCCCTGGGCGACGCGGCGGCGGACCTGGTCCTCCTGGGCGAGGCGGCGCAGGAGTTCGAGTACGGGGGCGGAGAGGGCGAAGACGATGACGGCGCGCTCGGCCAGGGCGACCGGGTCGTCGATGGCGGCGGCGCGGTCGAGGTCCAGGCGGGCGATGGAGCGGGCCAGCTCGGCGTAGGCGACGAGCTCGCCGGGCTGGTAGTCCGAGTCGAGCCGCATGAGCTCCCTGAGCGCCGCCGTCAGCCCCGCGACGTGGGGGGACGTGCCGGGCGTCTGCCAGTCCATGGCCGCGATCAGGTCGGCGACCTCCGCTTCCGCGGCCGCCCCGATCTCCGCCTCCCGGCCGGCGTCGCCGACGGGGGACTCGGCGACGGGCACCGGCAGGGCGTAGCTGACGGCTCCCAGGGAGCCGTCGGTGCTGTGGGCCTGGTCGACGGCGGTCAGGACGTCGCGGGCGGCGGCGATGGAGAGCCCGCCCAGGGTGGTCAGCGCCTTGATCAGGCGCAGGCGCTGGACGTGCTCCTGCCCGTACTCGGCCAGGGTCGCGGCCGTCGCCTTCCCGGCGGGCAGCAGGCCTTGGCGCCGGAAGTACTTGATGCTGGCGACCGGCACGCCGGTCGTGCGGCTGAGCTCCGAGATCTTCATGCGGTTCCTCGCTGGTGGTGCGGCCGGGCGCCCTGCGACGACTGGACACTCCTGGAAGATACTGCCACTATCTAGCTACTGGATACCTTCAGTATCCAGTTACTCTCGGTAATAACTCGGAGCGTCTATGCCTTCCCCCGAGCCCTCCTCCGTACTCCGCAGCCCAAAGCTGTGGATCGGTTCAGGCCTCATCGTCGCGGTGGTCTCCATCCTGTTCGCCCTGCTCTACGTGGGCGGCAACGTCAACCCCAAGGGCAACCTGCGCGACCTTCCCATCGCGCTCGTCAACAGCGACCGCGGCGCCGACACGGGCGGCAAACACCTCAACCTCGGCGACCAGGTCGTCTCCGGGATCGAGAAGTCCGCCGCGAGCAACGACAGCTTCTCCTGGCAGGTCGTCAGCCGGGAGGAGGCCGACAAGCGGCTCGGCCAGGGCAAGGTCTACGGCGCGCTCGTCGTGCCGGAGAACTTCACCGCCACGGTGGCCGCACTGAGCAGCCCGAAGCCGGCGGACGCCAAGCGGCCGACCCTGACGGTGCTGACCAACCAGTCGGCGGGCAGCATCGGCTCCTCCATGGCCAGCCAGGCCAACCAGAAGGCGGCCCACGCCGCCTCCGCCCAGCTCGGCAAGGAACTCCTGAACCGCGCCGCCGCGCAGAAGGCGCAACTCGCCCCGGCCTCCCGGCTGATGCTCGCCGACCCCGTGAACGTCGAGGTGGCGGACGGCCACCCGCTCGGCTCGCACAGCGCCATGGGCCTGAGCGCCTTCTACTACGCGCTCGTCCTCGTCGTCTGCGGCATGCTCGGCGCCAATGCGATCGTCTCCCAGGTCGACACCGCGCTCGGCTACCTGCACACCGACTTCGGCCCCTTCCGCCAGCGCATGCCCGTCCGGCACACGAGCCGGGTCCGCACGCTGGCCGTCGGCACGGTCCTCATGCTGGGCCTCTCCGTGGTGATGGGCTCCCTCGTCGAGCTCGCCACGGTCGGCATCCTCGACATGGACGCCTCCCACCTCGGCCTGCTGTGGCTCTACTCCGTGGGCACGATCGCGGCCGTCGGCGTCAGCGCGCTGGCCCTGCTCGCCGTCTTCGGCACCCCCGGCATGCTGGTCTCGACCATCGTCTTCGTCGCCATGGCCGTCCCGTCGTCGGGTGCGACCGTACCGCTGGAGGCGCTGCCCGGCTTCTTCCGGACGCTCTCGGAGTTCGAGCCGCTGCGCCAGATCACCGGCGGGATGCGCTCCATCCTCTACTACGACGCCCAGGCCGACGCCGGCCTGAGCCGCGCGTGGATCTCCATGGGCATCGCCCTGGTCGCGTCCGTCCTCTTCGGCTTCGGCGTGACCCGCCTCTACGACCGCAAGGGGCTGCACCGCATCCCCCGCCCCGACGACGCCGCCGCGGAACCGGCCGGTGCCGCGGACGTCGCACCGGCGACCGCTTCCGCGTAGTAGGCAGCAAGCAGCAGCCAGCAGCCTCCGAGGCTTCACCTCGACGCCGGCCAGGACGATCTCCTCGATCGCCCTGGCCGGCGGCCGTTTACGCTGCTCTTCCACCCGGACCTTCCAGCCGTTGCCCGAGGGGATCGAGGCGCGCACGAAGGTGTTGAACCCGCTGCTGCCGCCGATCCGGGAGCGCAAGGCGTCGAGCGCGGCGTCCGACGCGTCGGACGCGTCCGTCACGGGCTGCCGGAAGCTCTCCGGCGGCACGGACGGCTCCGCCTGTCGCACGGCCGCGGACTGAGCCGGGGGGCCAAAGGCTCGCGCGGTCGCAGTACGGCGGCGCGGCGGCGCCTGCCGGCCTCACTCTTCGCCGAGCTCCGCCCAGAACGCGGACACGGCTGCCCAGGGGAAGAGCGGACCGGGGTCGATCCGGCGGCGCACCTTCACTTCGGGGCGGTCCGATGCCGGGACCAGTGCGGTGTCGAGGTCGCTGTGCCGGTACAAGTCGGTCAGAGCCCGGCACTCACCGCGCAGCGTCCTCAGCACTTCCATGAGTGCGTGCACCTGTGCGGCCGGAAACGGCTCCACCGGGGTCTGGTGGTCGGTGTCGAACCACCGTGGGTAGCGCCCGCGGTTGATCAGTTCGATGCCGACGGAGGGGGTGTTGTGCCCCTGGACGTGCTGGGCGACACGTTCGAGAGGAACCAGTTGGTGCACCGTGCCGTCCCGGTCGATGTACAGGTGCCCGCACATCCCGCGCCCGCTGTCGCTCTCCCGCGCCGTCTTGTCGGCTTCCAGCCGCGCCTCTTCGAAACCGGGCAGTTCCGTGGCGTGCAGCACGACCGCGGTGATGGCGTCGAGGCGGCGCTCGGGCAACAGGTGGTACCAGTTGACGAGCCGTTCGCTGCCGTAGCGTCCCATGAGCCCGACTCTACGCTCCGGCCTCGCGGCGGACCGCAGGCGTGCCACGAAGGGCAGGGGCCCGGCCCCGGAATGCGGGTCACTTCCCGGGGGCTCCCGCGCGCAGTCCGTCCATGACGAGGTCGAGCAGCCGGGCGGCGCGCGGCTGCCAGTCCGAGCCGGGGTCGAGCTGCCAGAGGCCGGCGATGGCGAGGAGGAAGTCGTCCGGGGAGACTCCCGGGCGGATGGTGCCGGCCTGCTCGTTGGCGCGGAGCAGGAGGCCGGCCGCGGAGGACACGGGTGCGTGCCCCGGCTTCGCCGGTCCGCCGGGCCTGCTGGTGGCCGTGCGGATCGCGTCGGCCAGGCCGGCCTTGGTCATCGCGAACCGGGCGAGCCGGTCCATCCACTCGCGCAGGGCCCTGTCGGGTTCCCTCGTTTCGAGCAACTGGGCCGCCGCGTCGGCGACGTGCTGCATTTCGTAGCGGTAGATCTCCAGGACGAGCGCCTCGCGGTGGGGGAAGTTGCGGTAGAACGTGCCCTGCCCGACGCCCGCCTTCTTGGCGATGGCACTCAGCGGAGCGTCCGGACAGCGCGTCAGCTCGGCCACGGCCACTTCCAGGATGCGCTCGCGGTTGCGCCGCGCGTCCGACCGCTGAGCCGCGTCCTTCTTGTCCTGCACTCGTCCTCCCGGCGGCGTGCCCGAAACCCGCCCTTGTTAACCGGACAACTGTCCACTACGCTCCGATAAGAGCGGACAGTTGTCCGCTTGTGTTCACGCTCACCATAGCGGCGGATACGGCCCGCTGACGGCCGTCGCGGCCCCTCGGCCTTGTGATCTTCCCCCGGCCGTGCGGCCTCCGCCGCGTGCAGTGTCCCCGAATATCCCCGAACCCGCGTCTCCCCGTACGTACCGCGCGCCATCCCCCGATGTTCCGGATACGCGAAGGAAGGCTGATCATGGCCCCACCCCCCTCGTCCACGTACAGCTCCGTCACCCTGGACGTCAACGGCGACAAGCACACGCTGACCGTAGATCACCGCACCACCCTGCTCGACGCGTTACGCGAGCGCCTCGACATGACCGGCACCAAGAAGGGCTGCGACCAAGGCCAGTGCGGCGCCTGCACCGTCCTGCTCGACGGCCGCCGGACCGTGGCCTGCCTGCAGCTCGCGGTGGCGGCCGAGGGGCGCGCGGTCACCACCGTCGAGGGCCTCGCCGAAGACGATCAACTGCACCCGGTCCAGCAGGCGTTCCTCGACCTGGACGGCTTCCAGTGCGGCTACTGCACGCCGGGGCAGATCTGCTCGGCGATCGCCGTGATCGAGGAGCATGCGGCGGGATGGCCGAGCGCCGTCACCGGCGACATACGCCCCGAGGCCGGACCGCCCCCGCTGACCGCCGAGGAGATCCGGGAGCGGATGAGCGGGAACCTGTGCCGCTGCGGCGCCTACGCGTCGATCGTGCAGGCGGTCGGCCGCGCGGCCGCCGTCCACGCCGAGGGCGTGGCAAGAGCGCAGACGCCTCAGGCACCTCAATTGCCTCAATTGCCTCAATCGCCTCAGCCGCCGCAGACCGCGAAGACGGAGAGGCCTGCCGCGTGAAGGAGTTCGCATACCAGCGCGTGTTCGACGTCTCCGGCGCCCTCGCGCTGCTCGACGGCGATGCGGGCGCCCGCTTCCTCGGCGGCGGCACCAACCTCGTCGACCTGATGAAGGCCGGCGTCGAGCGGCCCTCCCGCCTCGTCGACGTGCGCGAACTGCCCCTGGGCCGCATCGAGCCGACTGCGGACGGAGGTCTGCACATCGGCGCGACCGTCACCAACAGCGACCTCGCCGCCCACCCCGCCGTCCGCCGCCACTACCCGGCGCTCGCGCAGGCGGTGCTGGCCGGCGCCTCCGGGCAGTTACGCAACATGGCCACGGTCGGCGGCAACCTGCTCCAGCGCACCCGCTGCGGCTACTTCACCGATGTGACCAGGCCCTGCAACAAGCGGGTCCCCGGCAGCGGCTGCCCCGCCGTCACGGGCGAACACCGCAACCACGCGATCCTGGGCGCTTCCGGCCACTGCGTGGCGGTCCACCCCTCGGACATGGCCGTGGCGCTGAGCGCCTTCGACGCCGTCGTCTCGTACGAAACGACCGACGGGCCGGGCGAGTTGCCGCTCGCCGCGTTCTACCTGCCCGTGGGTGACACCCCGCACCTGGAGACCGCCCTGCCGCAGGGAGCACTGATCACCGGCGTCACCCTGCCACCGGTTCCGGCCGCCGCCCGCTCCCGCTACCGGAAGGTGCGCGAGCGCGCCTCGTACGCCTTCGCGATCGGCTCCGTCGCCGCCGCGCTCGACGTCCGGGACGGCGTGATACGCGAGGCGCGCCTGGCCCTCGGGGCGGTCGCGTCCCGGCCGTGGCGGGCCGTCGCGGCCGAACGGGTGCTGACCGGAGCACGCCCCGGCGGCGAGGTGTTCGCCGCCGCCGCTGAGGCCGAGCTGGCGGCCGCCGAGCCGCTGCCGGACAACGGATACAAGGTGACGCTGATGCGCAACCTCGTGGTGGCGGTGCTGACCGAACTCGCCGAGGAGCCCGGACTCACCGAGGAGGCCGTCCGATGACCACCGCCCCAGCGGCGCACAAGGCCGCCGTCGGCACCGCGCACACCCGCGTGGAAGGCCGCGACAAGGTCACGGGAGCGGCCCGCTACGCCGCAGAGATCCCCTTCACCGAACTCGCGCACGGCTGGCTGGTGTTGTCCACCGTCGCCCGTGGCCGCATCCTCTCGGTGGAGACCGCCGGGGTCCTCGCGATGCCGGGCGTGCTCACCGTCCTCCACCACGGGAACGCCCCGCGCGTCGACACGGGAAAGATCGGGCTGCTGGGGGTTCCGCCGGACCCCTCCTGTGCCGCCTTCCAGCACGACCGGGTGCCGCACGTGGGGTGGCCCGTGGCGCTGGTGGTCGCCGAGACGCCCGAGCAGGCCCGGGAGGCGGCCGAAGCGCTCGTCGTGCGCTACGAGGAGGAGCCGTTCGACATCGCGTTCGCCGGTGACCGCCCGGACGCGTACCCCTTGGACGGCCACATGCCGGCCGTCGTCGGGAAGGGAGACCTGGAGGCCTCGCTGGCGGCGTCCGCCGCCGTCGTGGACGCGGAGTACACCACCCCCGAAGAGCATCACCATCCGATGGAGCCGCACGCGGCCACCGCCCGCTGGGACGGTGGCCGGCTCGAAGTCGTCGACTCCAACCAGGGCACCACCTGGGTCGCGGGCGAGCTCGCGGGCCTGTTCTCGCTCGACCCGGCCTCGGTGCGGGTGCGGTCCGAACACGTCGGGGGCGGGTTCGGCAGCAAGGGGCTCCGCGTCCACCAGGTGGCCGCCGTGATGGCCGCGACCGCCCTGCGCCGCCCCGTGCGGGTCGTGCTGACCCGCCGCCAGATGTTCTCGCTCGCCGGCTACCGCAGCCCCACGGCACAGCGGATCAGGCTGGGCGCCGACGCCGACGGGCGGCTGCGCGCGCTGGAGCACCGCTCGCTGAGCCTCACCTCCACCGTGCGCGAGTTCGTCGAGCCGAGCGCCGGCGGGGCCCGGGTGATGTACGACGCGGACGCCCACCACACAGCCAACCTCGTGGTGCGCCTCGACGTGCCGACCCCGTCGTGGATGCGCGCGCCGGGCGAGGCTCCGGGCTCGTTCGCGCTGGAGGCGGCGCTGGACGAACTGGCCGAGAAGTGCGGCGTCGACCCGATCGAGCTGCGCGTGCGCAACGAACCCGGGCTGGGGCCCGTGTCCGGCCTGCCCTTCAGCGGCCGCCAGTTGCTCGACTGCTTCCGGGAGGGCGCCCGCAGGTTCGGCTGGGCGGACCGGGACCCCCGTCCCGGCCTGCGCCGTGAGGGCCGCTGGCTGCTCGGCACCGGCACGGCTGCGGCCACCTTCCCGGTGATGGCCCGGCCGTCCACTGCGGCCGTGACGGCGGAGGCGGACGGAACGTTCACCGTACGGATCTCGGCGGCGGACATCGGGACCGGCGCGCGGACCGCGCTCACCCAGGTGGCCGCCGATGCGCTGGAGACGGCCCCGGACCGCGTCCGGGTGCGCATCGGGGACAGCGACTTCGGTCCGGCGATGATCGCCGGGGGTTCGATGGGCACCCGCTCGTGGGCGTGGGCGATCACGGCCGCGGCGGCCGGGCTGCGCGAGCGGCTCGTCCCGGGCGCCGGCATCCCGCCGGAAGGGATCACGGTGCGGTCGGACACCACCGCAGCCGTCGGTGCGCTCCCCCCGAAGGAGCGGCACTCCTTCGGGGCCCAGTTCGCCGAGGTCGCCGTGGACACCGGCACCGGCGAGGTGCGCGTGCGGCGCATGCTCGGCATCTTCGCGGCGGGCCGGATCGTCAACCCGCTCACCGCCCGCAACCAGTTCACCGGCGGCATGACGTGGGGCATTTCCATGGCCCTGCACGAAGAGGCGGTCCGCGACGGCGCCTCCGGCGGCCACTACGGCGCCGACCTCGCGGGGTACCACGTCGCCACGCACGCCGACGTACCGCGCGTCGAGGCGGACTGGATCGACGACCCCGCCCCGGACCCCGACGACCCGGTCGGCATCAGAGGCATCGGCGAGATCGGCATCGTGGGTGCCGCGGCGGCCGTCGCCAACGCGGTCTGGCACGCGACGGGCGTACGCCACCGGAGCCTGCCCATCCGCCCGGACCGCGTCATCCGGGCCGGTGCGCCCGCGAGGGACCCGCATGCTTGACATCGCCGAGGAGTTGCACCACTGGGCCGAGCAGGGCCGGGACTTCGCCGTCGCGACCGTCGTGGCCGTCACCGGCAGCGCCCCGCGCGGCCCCGGAGCCGCCCTCGCCGTCGACGGCGAGGGCACGGTCATCGGCTCGGTGTCCGGGGGCTGCGTCGAGGGAGCGGTGTACGAGCTGTGCCGGCAGGCGCTTGCGGACGGCCGGACGGTCGTCGAACGGTTCGGTTACAGCGACGAGGACGCCTTCGCGGTCGGTCTCACCTGCGGCGGGGTCATCGACGTCATGGTCACGCCGGTCGCGGCGGACGCGCCGGGGCGAGCGGTGTTCCGCTCGGCGTTGTCTGCCGCCGCCCGGGACGAGCCGGTGGCGGCCGCGCGCGTCGTCCGCGGCCCGGCCGGACTCCTCGGCGGGCTGCTGCTCGTACGTGACGCGGAGTCGGACGAGGCGTGCGGGGCGAGCGAGGGGGACGAGGCCGGTGGGGCCCTCGAAGGCACCCTCGGCGGCCACGCGGGCCTGGACCGGGCGGCAGCCGCCGAGGCCCGGGCCGCGCTGGACTCCGGCCGCACCGGGACGGTCGAACTCTCCGAGGACGGATCCCGCTGCCCCGGTGGCCTCACCCTGCTCGTCGAAGCGAGCGTGCCGGCGCCCCGCATGATCGTCTTCGGTGCGATCGACTTCGCCGCGGCGCTCGTACGCACCGGCAAGTTCCTCGGCTACCACGTGACCGTGTGCGACGCCCGCCCCGTCTTCGCCACCCGCGCCCGCTTCCCCGAAGCCGACGACGTCGTGGTCGACTGGCCGCACCGGTACCTGCGGCGCACCGCGGTCGACGGGCGCACGGTCCTGTGCGTGCTCACCCACGACGCCAGGTTCGACGTGCCCCTGCTGAAGGAGGCCCTGCGGCTGCCCGTCGCGTTCGTCGGCGCCATGGGCTCGCGCCGCACCCACGCGGACCGCAACCGGCGGCTGCGCGAAGCCGGCGTGACCGACCGGGAACTGGACCGCCTGCGGTCACCCATCGGCCTCGACCTCGGCGCCCGCACGCCCGAGGAGACGGCGCTGTCAATCGCGGCGGAGATCGTCGCGGCCCGGCGGGGTGGGACGGGGGTCCCCCTGACCGGCTCGGACGCGCCCATCCACCGGGACGAAGGAGAAAGGAGGAACGAGGCGGCGGCCTGAACCCGGCCTCGCCCGCAGCGGTGTCCGTCCATCGGGTGAGGGCCCGCGTGTCCCGTGCGGCACGACGCACCGGACCGGCCACCCTTCCTGGAACCCTTCCTTGGAACCCTTCCTGCCGGCCTGCCCCGGCGCACCGCCGGGGCTGCCCGGCCCCTACGCGTCCTCCCAGGCCATCGAGCTCATCCTCCAGCCGGCGGGCGTGCGGACGAACTGGGTGGTCTTGTGGCCGGCGCCCTCGAACCACTCGCCGTCGAGGAAGCCGGACTTGCGGTACTCGCTGAACCGGTGGGCGACCGAGCCGGAGATCTCGGTGCGCTCGGCGACCTCCCATTCCGAGAATTCCGTCAGCGTCCCGTCGGTGAGCATCTTCTGCCGGGGCTCGACGAACGCGTCGAGGTCGTAGACGACGGGCCCGCCGTCCCGTGCGTTCTTGATGATGGTGCCCTGCGGAATGAACAGCTCACGGACGGCACCGACGTTCGGATGGGCGCCGCCGACATTGGTGAACGCGCCGAGGAAGGCGCGCATCAGCTGGTCGAGCTCGGACTTGACGCCGCAACCGGGGGATCCCCACTCGTCGGCGAGGATCGCCCAGACCTCGCTGTCCTGCCGCACTCCCCGGTACGGGTAGCGCTGCCGCAGCACGCCGTCGCGGGTCATGCCGAGGCGGCGCGCGGCCTCGATGCTGCGGGTGTTGCCCGACGCGACCCACCATTCGACGCGGCTCATGCCGCGTTCCCCGAAGGCCCAGTCGATCAGCGCCCGGCAGGCCCGGGTCACCAGCCCGCGGCCGGCCCCGGCCGCCTCCAGCCAGCAGCCGACCTCGCACACCCCGGAGACGGTGTCGAACTTGGTGAACATGACGCCGCCGACCAGCGTGCCGTCGAGCCAGATCCCGTAGATCCGGGCGGTGTCCTCGGCCTGGTTCCGGGCGTACCGCTGGAGGACGGCCACGGCGGAGGCGAGGTCGGTGCTGAGGGTCGCCCAGGGTATCCACGGGTCGACATGGGGCCGGGCACGTTCGATGTGGGCGAAGAACTCCTCCGCGTGCCAGGGCTCGAGGGGGCGGAGCCGGGCGTTGTCGCCGAGCGGCAGTGCGAACACGGACACCTTCCAAGGCAGGGCCGGGTCAGGGCCGGAGTCAGGGACCAGAGGTACGTAACAAGCGTTCGGTATGTAAGGTAGCAGCATGCCTCCCGCACCTGGAGACCGCGAAGCCCGCCGCGAGGACGTGTCCGAGGCGGTGTGGCAGGTCCTCGCCGGCAAGGGCTTCGGCGGCCTGACGCTACGGGCCGTCGCCACCGCCATGGGCGTCTCGACCGGCATGCTCATGCACTACTTCCCGACCAAACGGGCCTTGATCGCGCACGCCCTGGGCCTGCTGGAGAAGCGCACGGCGGAGCGTCCCCGGCGCGAGCGCCCGGCCGAGGGCCTGGCCGCGCTGCGGGCCGTGCTGCTGGACATCCTTCCGCTGACCCCCGACGACACCGCCCGCAACCGCATCTGGGTCAGCTCCTGGGACCTGGCCCTCGCCGACGACGCCCTCGGCACGGACCAGGCCGACCGCTACGCACGGATGCGCTCGGCCATCCGGCCGCACCTCGAAGCCGCCCGCCACCTCGGCGAGCTCCCCGCCTCCGCCGACCCGGAGCAACTCGCCGCCGCCTCCGTCGCGTTCGCCCACGGCCTCGTCGTCCAGGCCCTCTTCGACCCCGCCCGGTTCCCCGAGGACGTGCAGACCGCCATGGTCGACGACTTCCTCGCCTCGATGGCACGCGTGCCCCCGTCCGGCCCGGAGCCGGGCACGGGGTGACCTGGTGCGCAAAGGCACCGCACGGCCGTCGGGCTCCCCCGTTCGGACGCGGCCCGGCTAGGGTGGGCGCGACAGCACATCGTGTAGCGGATCAAGGAGCAGAAGTGAGCGAGCCGGCGTCCATCGCCCTGCAGCAGGAGATCGCCCGGGAACTGCAGGTCGCCGACACCTTCGAGGCCGAGGCGGAGATCGAGCGCCGGGTGGCCTTCCTCGCCGGCCGGCTGACCTCCACCGGTCTGCGCTCCCTCGTGCTCGGCATCAGCGGCGGCGTCGACTCCACCACCGCCGGCCGGCTGTGCCAGCTCGCCGTCGAGCGCGCCAGGGCCACGGGGCACGACGCCCGGTTCTACGCGATGCGGCTGCCCTACGGCGTCCAGGCCGACGAGCACGACGCCCAGCTCGCGCTCTCCTTCATCCGGGCCGACCACGTGCTGACCGTCGACGTCAAGCCCGCGAGCGACGCCGCGCTCCAGGCCTCCCTGGCCGGCGGCGTGAGCTTCCGCGACGAGCACCACCAGGACTTCGTGCACGGCAACATCAAGGCCCGGCAGCGCATGATCGCCCAGTACGCGGTGGCCGGCGCGCACGACGGACTGGTCGTCGGCACCGACCACGCCGCCGAGGCGGTCTCCGGCTTCTTCACCAAGTTCGGCGACGGCGCCGCCGACCTGGTCCCGCTGACCGGCCTGACCAAGCGCCGGGTGCGTGCCGTCGCGGACGCGCTGGGCGCGCCCGCCGAACTGGTGTGGAAGACCCCGACGGCCGACCTGGAGACCCTCGACCCGGGCAAGGCCGACGAGGACGCGCTCGGCGTCACCTACGACGACATCGACGACTTCCTGGAGGGCAAGCCGGTGGACGAGCGGGCCTTCGAAACGATCGTCCGCCGCTACCGCCTCACCGACCACAAGCGTCAGCTGCCGATCGCGCCCTGACACCGCGGCGCGGGGCCGCGTCTTTACGGCACCGCATCTTCAGGAGCCGCCGGGCGATCAGTCCGGCGGCTCGTCCGCCTGCGGCTCACCGGGGCCGCCCGCCCTGCCGGTGCCGGTTCGTTTGCGGCCCCGCTCGGCGTTCACAGCGTTCTCGGCGTTCCCGGCGTTCTCGCGGTTCTTCGCGGTCGCCGGGCGGCTAGAGGCCTCCGAGCCCGCCGGCCCCCGCTCCGGCGGGGCCGCCTGCTGGTCCTGCATGTCCCGGGGCACGGCCTTGCCACGACGGCCCTGGGGCTTCTCGCCCCGCCGCTCGGTCACGGCTGCGTCCTCTTGCCGTGCCCCTCGTCGCGCGTCCGTTCCTTCCCCTTGTTCCGCTCCCCGCTCTTGCCGCGCGCCCTCACCCCTTCCAGGGCCTCGTCGTGGGCGGTTCCGCCCTCGGTCTGATAGCCCTCGCGTGCGCTCGCCGTGCCCGGCACGGAGCGCTCGCGCGCCTGGCTCTCCTGACCGGAGTGGGCTCCCGGTCCCCTCCGGTCCCGGGGTGTTTCCTTGGGCTGCTGCCGTGCCATGTCGGCCACCTCCGTGGTCATGGGCGTTCGTCCCGGCCGCGCGGATGCGGTGGAACGCGCCCCGGGTACCCGTAAAACGACGGCGCATGCGGTGCGCCAACGGCGGCCCCGCAGACCCGCCCGGCACCTACAGGCCTGCCGGGCCTACCGGGCCTCTGCCGCCTCGATGCGGTGCAGGGTCACCCCGGTGAGCTCCCCGCCGGCCGCACAGGCGGTCATGTACGTGCGGTACGGCTGGCGGCGCCTGTCCGTGGGCGAGCCCGGGTTCAGCAGGCGCAGACCGCCGGGAGCGGTGGTGTCCCAGGGAATGTGGCTGTGCCCGAAGACGAGGACGTCGGTCTCCGGGAAGCGTTCGGCGCAGCGTTCCTCGCGGCCCCGGGCCGGGCCGGTCTCGTGAACGACCGCGAAGCGCAGCCCGCCCAGCTCGGCGTGGGCGACCTCGGGCAGGCGGGCGCGCAGGCCGGGCCCGTCGTTGTTGCCGTGGACGGCGACGAGACGGCGGGCACGGGCGGTGAACAGCTCCAGGGTGGCGATGTCGGTCCAGTCGCCGGCGTGGAGGACGACGTCGGCCCGGTCGAGCGCGGCCAGGAGCGGCGGGGGCAGGTTCCGGGCCCGGGTGGGCACGTGGGTGTCGGAGGTCAGGAGCAGTTGCACGGACCGCACGCCACATCCTCATCCCTCACGAGCCGGCCCGCGCCCTCACCCGGGCGTTCGTCCTCGCCCCGCCTCAGTTGAGCAGGCCGGGACGGCGGGGGAACCGGTGTTGCCCGATGCCCTCGGCGAAGGCATCGGCGAGGTCCTCCGCGGAGGCGGTGCCGTTGCCGGTGAACACTCCGTAGTCCGGTGCGGACTCGCCCATCACGACGTCCTCGGGCAGCCGCGCGGCCGTCAGCAGCCGGGTGCCTTCGCCGAGGACCGCCAGCGCCTTGCCGTGCCGGTACGCCTCCTCGACGAACCGCACGGCCGCGGGGTCGGCGGCGAGCGCCGAGACCGCCTGCGCCCCGTCCGGGACGAGGACCGCGTCGTAGAGCACGGATCCCATGGTCGGCAGGGCGCGGTCCACGTCGAGGGACTCGCCGCCGGCGCCCTGGACGGTGCCGTCCCGGGCGGCCAGGACCTCCACGATCGCGCCCCGGGCGGCGAGCCGGCTCCTGACCGCCGTGACCTGCCCGGCGTCCGTGCCGTCGGCGGCGAGGACGGCGACCTTGCGGGTGCGGATGCCCGTGCCGGCCAGGTTCTCCTGGCTCAGGGCCGGGGACGCGGCAGTGCTGACACCGGTGACCGGTTCGGGGGCGGGCAGCCCGAGGCCCTTCGCGACCTCGGCCGCCAGGTCCTGGCTGACGTGGGCGAGGTTGCCGGTCATCCGCTCGCGCACTTCGACCGCGTCGACCTTGCCCAGCTCGAAGCGGAAGGCCTCGACGATGTGCCGCCGCTCCCAGTCGGCCATGCTGTTCCAGAACAGCGCCGCCTGGCTGTAGTGGTCCTTGAAGCTCTCGCTGCGCAGGCGGATCTTGTCGCCGTCCACGCGCTCCGCGTAGTGCCGGAAGACCCCGGCGCCGCCGCCGGCCCCCGCGTGGGCGGGACAGCCGCCGCCGAGGGAGTTCGGGAAGTAGTTGGTGCCCGGGTGGATGACCTGCTGGCCGTAGCCGTCGCGGTGGTTGTGGTGGACGTCCGCGATCGGCCGGTTGACGGGGAGCTGGCTGAAGTTGGGGCCGCCCAGGCGGATCAGCTGGGTGTCGAGGTAGGAGAAGTTGCGCCCCTGGAGCAGCGGGTCGTTGGTGAAGTCGATGCCCGGGACGACGTTCGCCGTGTGGAAGGCGACCTGCTCGGTCTCGGCGAAGAAGTTCTGCGGGTTGCGGTCGAGGACGAGACGGCCGACCGGGCGTACGGGCACCTGCTCCTCGGGGATGATCTTCGTGGCGTCGAGCAGGTCGAAGTCGAAGGCGAACTCGTCGTCCTCCGGTACGAGCTGGACGCCGAGCTCCCACTCGGGGTACTCGCCCGCCTCGATGGCCTCCCACAGGTCGCGGCGGTTGAAGTCCGGGTCGCGTCCGGCCGTGATCTGTGCTTCGTCCCACACGAGGGAGTGGACGCCGAGCTTGGGCTTCCAGTGGAACTTCACGAACGTGCCGCGCCCGTCGGCGGTGACGAAGCGGAAGGTGTGCACGCCGAAGCCCTGCATCATCCGGAAGCTGCGCGGGATGGCGCGGTCCGACATCAGCCACATCAGCATGTGGGTGGACTCGGGCTGGAGGGAGCAGAAGTCCCAGAAGGTGTTGTGCGCGGAGGCGCCCGTGGGCATCTCGTTGTGCGGCTCCATCTTCACCGCGTGCACGAAGTCGGGGAACTTGATCGCGTCCTGGATGAAGAACACCGGCATGTTGTTGCCGACGAGGTCGTAATTGCCCTCGCGGGTGTAGAACTTGGTGGCGAAGCCGCGGACGTCGCGGACCGTGTCGGCGGAGCCGCGCGGTCCCTGCACGGTGGAGAAGCGGACGAACACCGGCGTCCGGCGGCCCGCTTCGGCGAGGAAATCGGCACAGGTGTATTCGCCGAGCGACTCGTACGCTTCGAAGTAGCCGTAGGCGCCCGCGCCCCGGGCGTGCACGACGCGCTCGGGGATGCGCTCGTGGTCGAAGTGCGTGATCTTCTCGCGGTTGTGGAAGTCCTCCAGCAGGGTGGGGCCGCGGTGCCCGGCGCGCAGCGCATTGTCGGTGTCGTCGACGCGCACCCCCTGGTCGGTGGTGAGCGCGTCGTGCCGGGGCGCGGCGCGGAACCGGTCCAGCTGCTGGTCTTTGGCGTCGGGGTCCGAAGAGCCTCGGCCTGACGCGGAATGAGCGGGCACGCGCGTACGTCCTTCCTCGTCGGTCTTCCTCGTCGGTGCGGTCTCTCGGGGCCGGCGTCGGAAGCGGCGCCGCTCGCCCCCTCAGGCTGACCCGCCTGCCCGGGGGCGGCAAGCCGAAACGGGCGGGAGGGTTGCGCGGGGATGGCTACGGGTGGCCGGAGCGGCGGGCGAAAGGGCTGTCGTCGAGCCGTGCCAGCAGGTCGGCCGGGTCCTGGTAGACGGCCACGGCGCCCTCGGCCTCGAGCTCGGCGCGGGCGATGCCGCCCGACAGGAGGGCCACGCAGTCCACTCCGGCGGCGCGGGCGGCCTTGACGTCCCACACGGTGTCCCCGACGAAGAGGGCGTGTCCGGCGTCGGTCCCGGCCTGCTCCAGCGCCTGGTGGACGGGGTCCGGGGCGGGTTTGCTGGATTCCACGTCGTCGGCGCTGGTGGCGGCGTGGATGACGTCGTCGGCGCCGATCGCCCGGCGCAGCGCTGCGAGTTCGGAGCCCTGGGCGGAGGTCGCGAGGACGATCCGCCAGCCGCGGCTCGCAAGGGTCCGCAACAGCTCGGGCGCGCCGTTCAGCACCGGCAGCCGGTCGAACCACGTCGCGTAGGCCGCCTTGTGCGCCTCGCTGAGGGCCTCGTCCCCGTCCCGGTCGCGCTCCTCGCCGAGCAGGCGGTCCAGCAGCCGGCCCGATCCCATGCCGACGGTGTGGTGCACGTCCGTCATCGCGACCCGGTGCCCGGCCTGGTGGAACGCCTCCCACCAGCAGACCGTGTGCAGATAGTTGGTGTCCACCAGGGTGCCGTCCACGTCGAACAGCGCCGCCCGAACCCGCATGCCGTCTCCCTCGTGTCACTCCGCCTTTCTTCGCCGGCGGGCGGATGCCGGGCTCCGGGTTCCCCGGGGAAAAACGTGCAAACAGGCGTGCAAACGGCGCGGGAGTCACGGCGGGGTGTTTGTACCGGGCATGTACGGCAACGCGACGGGGGAAGACACCGCTACTGCGGAAGGGGCCCTCGTGGTCGCCGTCGCTCTGCTCCTGCCCCCTTTGATGTTGTGCGCGGTGCTCGCGCTGGGCCGCTACGAGGAACGCCTGCTGAGCCACCCCGTGCCCGAGCACCACACGCCGCTCCAGCGCCCGCTGCAGGCCGTACCGGATCTCCCTCACCAGGAGCCGGCCTCCCACCCCCGTCAGGAGCCGGCCCCATCTGCGGGCCGGGCATCGCCTGCCGGGCCGCCGGCGGATGTCCGAGGCAGGCGTGCCGCGTGAGCGGCGGCCGCCCGGACAGGTCACACTCGTTCCATGAGCACCGGTGGACACCGGCAAGCCGGTAGGAACCAGCGGACCGCGGCCGCGCTGCTGCGGACGCACGGGCAGACGTACGCCGAGGAGGCGGGCATCCGGCTGCGCGACACCCCGCAACCGCTGTACCGGCTCGTCGTGCTGGCCTGTCTGCTCAGCGCACGGATCCGGGCGTCCGTCGCGGTCGAGACCGCACGCTCTCTGGCGGACGCCGGGATGAAGGATCCGCGGCGGATGGCCGCGGCGACCTGGCAGCAGCGTGTGGACGCGCTGGGCAAGGGCGGCTACCGCCGCTACGACGAGCGTACGGCCACCCAGCTCGGTGACGGTGCGGACCTGCTGCTCGACCGCTATCGCGGAGATGTGCGGCGGATGCGCGAGGAAGCGGGCGGTGACCGCGGGCGGCTGCGGAAGCTGCTGCAGGAGCTCCCCGGGCTCGGGCCGGCGGGCGTCGACATCTTCCTACGGGAAGTGCAGGGCGTGTGGCCGGAGGTGCACCCCTGCTTCGACGGCAAGGCCGGCGAGGGAGCCGCCCGCCTGGGTCTGCCGCGCGCGTCCGCCGCGCTGGCAGAACTGGTCGCGCGCGAGGACGCTCCGGCGTTCGCGGCCGCGCTGGTGCGGGCCGCACTCGACGAGGGGATCGCCGACGAGGTGAAGGAAGCCGCCCGGAGGGATGGCTGACCGCCCGGTGAGAAACGACTGATCGCCCATGGCGCGGGGCAGCACGAGGCGCACGAGGCGCACGAGGCGCACGAGGCGCACGAGGAACGGCCGGGTGGGCGTTCAGGTGCGGGGCGTTCAGGTGCGGGCGCGCAGGGCGTCGAGCCTGCGCCGGGCCGGCCCCAGCGACCGGCCGCGCGGTGCCGCCCCGCCCTCCGACCAGGGGTCGTCGCCGAGCCGGCCGCCGACCGTGGTGAGGGTCCAGCGGTCCGCCGTCAGCCCGGGGTCGCCGACCTCGTCCCAGCTCAGCGGGGTGGCCACGGGAGCACCGGGGCGCGCCCGGACGGCGTAGGGCACGACGGCCGTCTGGGCGTAGGCGTTGCGCTGGACGTCGAGGTAGAGCCTGCCCCGGCGGGCCGCTTTGCGCGGCTCGGTGGTCAGCCGGTCCGGGTCACGGGCGGCGAGCACGTCCGCGAGGTCGCGGGCGAACGCGCGGACGTCGTCGAACGGCGCGCGCCGGTCGAGGGGAACGAGGACGTGCAGCCCGCGCGAGCCGGTCGTCATGACCATCGACGGCAGGCGCAGCTCATTGAGCAGCTCCCGCAGCAGCAGGGCGGTTTCCCGTACGACGGTGAAGTCGTAGTCGCCCCCGGGAGCGCCCGGCGGGTCCAGGTCGATGACCAGCCGGTCGGGCCGGTCCGGGCGGTCGGCCCTGGAGAGCCAGCGGTGCGGCGTGATGCAGGCCTGGCCCGCGAGGTAGACGAGGGTGGCGGTGTCGTCGCAGACGACGTGGGTGACCGTACCGCTCTCCTTGGGGAGTTCCGCGCGGTGCACCCAGCCGGGGAAGTGGCCGGGGACGTCCTTCTGCATGAAGCACTCGCCCTGTACCCCGTCGGGGCACCGCTCCAGCATCAGGGGCCGCCCGCGCAGGTGCGGCAGCATCCGCCCGGCGACCGTCCGGTAGTACTCGGCGAGGTCGCCCTTGGTGAGGCCGGGGAAGAGAGTCTTCTCGGGGCGGCTGATCTCCACGACATGACGGCCGGTACGGATCCTCATGGCGTTCGTCCGCCCTCCCTCGGTCGAGGCCGCTCACGCCGCCTTCCGCTCGGCCGGCACCCGCGTCGCGTCACGGTCACCGTGCCATGCACGACGGGGCGCCGCAGGACGTGGACCGCCGATCGGGCGGCCCACGACCGCTCAGCTCCGGCCGAGCACCTTGCGCATCGCGTCACGGGCACGGTCGGCCGCGGCGGCCGCCGGGCCGAGCAGGGCGTTCTTGGCGGCGGACTCCGTCCCCGGGTGCGGGTGCGTCGGCGCGAAGGCCTCCGCGGCGCGCACGGCCTTGGCGAGGGCCTGCAGCCGGGCGGGGTCGCCGGCCTCCAGCAGCCGGGTGAACTCGTACGTCTCCTCGGCGCGTGCGTGGGCGCGCACGGATTCGCGCAGGGAAGTGAACTCCTCGACGAAGGCGGGCCCGTCGGGGTCCAGGCTCTCCAGCCGCTTCAGCGTCCGCTTGGCGGCTTCCTCCTCCTTGAGCCGGTCGGCCACCACGTGCTCGCCGCCCTCCGCGGCCCGCCGGGCGTAGGGGTGGACGACCTCCTCCTCAGCGGTTTCGTGCACCGCGAGGAGGTGGACGAGATGCCGGAAGGCGTGCCGCCGCTCCTCTCCGGTGCGCTCCAGCACTTGGTCGAGCAGTGTGCGGATCTCCTCGTGCTGGCTCGTCAGCAGGGCCACGACGTCATTGCTTTCCGGCCGCTGGCCGGCGGTGTCCGGGTACCCCATGGGTGTCCTCCTCGGGGATGTCGGTCGTATGCGTCGGCACGGTCCTGCGGTTACCCCGCGAGGCGTCCCTGACACGACCGGAAGGCGCTGTCCCGGCCGCAGCAGCCGGACCGGCCCTCCGGCGACCGGCTCCGGGCGGGCTCCGCTCCGGGTGCGTTCGGCTCCGGGTGCGTTCCCCGCGGCCGGGCGGAACGATGGGCCCATGAAGCGATCAGGGCAGGTGCGGATGCGCAGGGTCTACGACCCGCCCGAGGAGGCCGACGGGAGCCGGTTGCTCGTCGACCGCATCTGGCCGCGTGGCCTGAGCAAGGAGGCCGCCGCGCTCGACGAGTGGTGCAAAGACGTCGCGCCCTCGACCGCGCTGCGCACGTGGTACGGGCACGACCCGGCCCGCTTCGAGGAGTTCACCCGCCGCTACCGCGCGGAGCTGGAGGACCCCGCCCACGCGACCGCCCTCCGGCACATCGAGGAGCTCGCCCGGCACGGGACCGTGACCCTTCTCACCGCGACCCGGGACCGTGACATCAGCGCTGCCGCCGTCCTTCGGGAAGTGCTGACACGAGGCTGAGGCAGCCCTGCGGGCCCCGGCGGCTTCCGCCGGGGCCCGCAGGAGGCCGAAGAGAGCTTAAGCGGGCCGCAAGGGCTCGCCCCGGTCCGTCAGACCCGGTCGGCCGCGATGAGCAGGTACTGGAAGCTGCCGTCCTTGTACGCGGTGAGGAAGGCCTTCTCGATGCCGGTGGCCAGAGGCGACTGGGCGCGCAGCTCCCAGTACGGGATGGTGGCCTCGGTCAGGTCCACCACGGCGGCGGGGACGAGACGGTTCTTGGCCATCTCCTTGAAGTAGCTGCTGCGCGGGTGGATGTCACAGATGTAGTGGGCGTTGATCTCGCTGACGGCCCGGGACGGCAGTCCGTAGGCGTCGTTGTAGCAGCCGGTGATGGTCACGTACCGGCCGCCGTGGCTCAGCATCCGGGCGTACTCGGGGAACAGCTGGGAGAGGTCGACGTACATGGTGCTCTCGTTGTTCCAGATGGCCCGGAAGCGCCCGGTCTCGAAGCCGGTGTCCAGCATGTTCTTGAGGTGGAAGCGCACCTTGCCGGCCACGCCGTGCTTCTCGGCCTGCTCGTTGGCGAACGCCACCTGGGTCTCGGAGATGGAGACGCCGTCGACGTGGCAGCCGAACCGCTGGTTGGCGACGAGGCTGCTGCCGCCGCGGCCCGACCCGGAATCCAGCAGGTGGTCGTCGGGTCCGACGGGTCCCAGGTGGCTCAGCAGCAGGTCTGCCTGGGCGCACTCCAGGCGGTGCAGTTCGGCGGTGATCCGCTCGTCGCGGGTCTCCTCCGGCCCTTCCAGGACCGACCAGTCGGCGTCACCGATTCCGTAGTGGTGGTGGTAGATGCCGTCCACTTCGCCGAGGCGGAGGTTGACCGGGTTCTTCTCCCGGTTCCAGTACTCGGCGACGGAACGCTGATAAGCGCTGGCGAGAACCGGGGCGTGGGTCTGAAGGGTCACCGTTTCTTCTCTTTCCGATAGCTGATGAACTGATATGGATTCACTGGGTCATTGGGGCCGCTGACCGGCTCACTGGGTTGCTCGATCACTGAGTTACCGGCTCGCCGAGTTACCGGCTCGCTGAGTTACCGGTTCACTGAGCGGTTGTGCCGTGGTACCGGGGGCTGGTGGCGTGCCACTCCTTGCTGCCGCCCATCCAGGCCCACAGCCCGGCCAGGTAGCGCCGCAGCTCGGGCGAGCCGGCCGCGCTCAGGAGGGCGCACTCGGCTTCGACGGTGTGCATGAGCTCGTCGTGGATGCATGCCGCGCGGTCGACGGCCTCCTGCAGCGAGCAGTCGTCCTCGGCGGCGATGAGGTTGGGCAGGTTGGTGTCGGTGGGGTCTTCCTTGCCCATCGAGTACAGGTCGTTGAGCAGCACGTTGGCCGTACCGGCGTAGAGGTAGGTGCGGCGCACGCGCGCGTCGGCGAATTCCGCGGCGGGGAGTTCGTAGCCGCCGACCGGGTCGATCAGGACCATGCACGGGTAGAAGGCGTTCTCGTAGCGGTGCAGCATGTACTCCCAGACGGCGGGCGTCCGTCCGGAACTGCGCCACTCCGCCTCCTGGTTGTAGCCCACGAACATCACGGCCAGTTCGTGGCGCAGCCGGGCGACCTGGGTGGGACTCGCGATCTCCGCCAGGTGGTCGAGACAGGAGCGGAAGGCGCGCAGCACCGGCTCCTTCCGGACGAGGTTCTCGAACTCCGCCAGGTAGCGGGCCGGGAGCCGGACGGGGTCGACGACGGCGTGGGCCATGGCCAGGCGTGAGCCGATCAGCTCGGGGGTGGTGTCCTCCCCCTCGTCGACCCAGTGGTCGTCCACGGCCCATTCGGAGAGGCCGCACTTGGCGGCGATGAGGAGGCGCTCGGGGTCGTCGGTGTCGGGGTGGGCGAGCATGAAGAGCCTGCCGAAGTTGTGGGACCGCAGCCGTTCGAGGCGGCCCTGGAAGATCCCGATCTCCTCCGCCCATTCGACGAGCCGGTTGTTCACCTCTTCGCCGAGGGCGGGGTCGTCGCGCTCGGCGCCCGGGCAATAGAGCGGTGGTACGCGAACGGAGGCTCCCTCCGAGCCCCCGTCGCCGGCTGCTCGGGCTTCACCGGCTGCACCGGTCCGGGCTCCACCGGCCTGGGCGTCAGCGGACCGGGAGGGGGCCGACCGTGCCGGGTGCGGGAGCACCGAGGCGTCCGGGGCTGCGGAAGCGTGCCCTGCGCCGGCCACCGGCGGCGTGACGCCCGTACGGAACACGCGGGCCGCCGACGTACCCAGCCCCGTCGGCCCGGCGAGGAGGCCGTGCAGCGCGCCCGCCACGGCCGGTGCCGCGGCACCGGGCGCGAGATCGTGCGGGCGGAGGGCACTGGGCGCACCCGCCTTGAGCGGAGAAGCGCCGTCAAGCTGGGGCATCCGGGGTTCCCTTCGCTACGCGAGCAGGCATCGTGAACGGCGGTTCGTGACACCGGAGTTCTCGGGCACGGCAACCGGCCGACGAGGCACGGCCGTACCCGCCGGCACCGCCGGTCACCGCTTCCACCACCCGACCGGGCCAAGCAGCAGAGTGGCCGATCGTCGGGCAACCGCACAGCAGAAGCAGCACAAGTTCATCCGTATGTAGCTGTGTATGTTTATCCGGTCGGTTGGTGACACAGATACGACGGAAGGCCTTCGGTCCCGGGCGGCTCCGCCGGGAACCGGCCCGGCGTCAGGCTCGGGCGAGGCGGGGCAGGAGGGCTTCGGCGTTGCCCCGGTTGACGGCGTGGAGTTGGCCGGGGGCCCAGTGCCGGTGGGTGTCCAGTGCCGCGTCGTAGCCGGTGCCCCATTCCTCGGGGACCATGGGGAAGTCGCTGCCGTAGAGGATGCGTTCGGGGGACGCGAAGGCCAGGAGCGAGGGCAGTGTTGCCGGGCCGGCGGCGAAGGCGGTGTCGAAGTAGAACCGCCGCAGGTCGGCCAGGACGTCCTCGGGGGTAATGCCGGGGCGCAGCCGTCCGGCACTGGCGAACCGGTGGGCCGCGTACGGCAGGAAGCCGCCGGCGTGCGGCAGGATCATCCTGATCCGCGGGTGGCGGCGCGGGACCCCGTTGACGACCAGGTGCAGGGCGGTGCGTGTGGTGTCGTACGGGAAGTCCACGAGCGGGCCGGGCAGGTCGGGCAGGACGGCGCCGGGCGGTGCGGTGGGGTGGACGAGGACGACCGCGGCGCGTGCGTCGAGCTCGGCCCAGAGCGGCTCGAAGAGCGGGTCGCCGAGGTAGCGGCCGTGGGCGTTGGAGAGCACCATCACGCCGTCGGCGTTCAGTTCGTCGAGGGCGTGCGCCGCCTCGGCGAGCGCACCGTCCACGTCGGGCAGGGGCAGGACGGCGAAGTGCCCGAACCGGTCGGGCCGGTCCTTGACCACTTCCGCGGTGTACTCGTTGACCCTCCGGGCCGTGGCGCGGGCCCCTTCGGGGTCGTCCGGCGCACCGGTCGGGGCGGCGAACGACAGCACGCCGGCGGCGATCGACCGGCGGTCCATCATGGCGAGCGCGCCCTGTACGTCCCAGGCCGGCGCGGGCCAGCCGAAGGCGGCGGCGCGGCCGGCGATCGCACGCTGCTGCTCCGGGGGGATCAGGTGCTGGTGGACGTCGATGCGTACGGGATCCGTCATGTCTCTTCCTCACCTCATCGAAATGCCCTGCCCCTGCGGCCTACACCGGCTTTCAGAGGCCTTCAGGGGGCGCACGCCGGTCATCCACCACCAGGGGCGTACGCCCTGGTAGTTCGCCGTGCGGCCATACCTGAATTACGCATCCAAGGGCATTGCTTGGGCTGCCTTTGACTCGCCTCCGTAAGGTAATGTGTTGGCAAAGGGGTGGCTGTACCCGCCGAGCCCGGCCCGGCCGTGGACGCCCCGGTTCCCCGGTGCTCTCACCGCGAGCGGCAACCCCACAAGGGCCCGCCCTCTCCGGCTCCGGGACCGGCGCGGCCGCGATGCGCGCCGCGCCGGCCGCCGTGCCCCTTCGTGCCACCACCGACGCACCACCACCGAACCCGGCATCCAGTGCTGACCTTGAACACCGCGCCCCGGGCACGCCCGCGGCCGCAGGAGAAAGGCCACCATGAAGTCCCTTGCAGACAACGCCCGGTCCTTCAGTACGCACGTGGCGGAGCGCGCCGACGAGTTCCGCGCCCTCGAAGCCGGCCAGTACCCGCAGGCGCTGTTCATCACCTGCTCCGACTCCCGCGTCGTGCCCGCCCTGATCACGGGCGCACGGCCGGGCGAGTTGTTCGAGCTGCGGACGGCGGGCAACATCGTGCCCGAGTACCGCAGCGGCCATCCCACCGGCGAGACGGCCACCATCGAGTACGCGGTCCGTGTCCTGGGCGTCAGCGACATCGTCGTGTGCGGGCACTCCCACTGCGGCGCCGTCAGCGCCCTGGTGCGCGGCGACGACCTCTCCGGCGCACCGGCGGTGCGCGGCTGGCTGGAACGGGCCGCGCCGCCGCCCGGGCCGGCGGTCCCCGACTCCCCCGACCTGGCGGAGGCCGTCCAGCGCCACGCCATGGCCCAGGTGGAACGGCTCCACGCCCATCCGTGCGTCGCGGAGCGGATCGGGGACGGCACGCTGTCCGTCCACGCCTGGTACTACGAAGTGCACACCGGCGTCGTCAGGGCGCACCGGGCGGACGCGAACGGACACCAGTGGTTCCGGCCACTGTGAGCGCCGGGCACGGCTCGGTGCCCGGCGGGCGTTGCGGAGCAGGAAGGAGATCACCGTGTTCGACCTCAAGGCAGAGGCAGACATGCGCCTGTTCTCGGACAGGCTGGCTGCGGACCTCGCCCGGCTGAAGCGCGGCGGGGAGAGCGGGGGACCGTCGGCCGAGGACCCGGGGGACGAGGCGCCCCCACCCGGGGAACCGGCTGCGGCCGGCTGACCGCGACGTCCCCCGCCCCGACCGGCCAGGGTGAGCGGTCGGGGCGGGGCGGTCGCCCACCCCCACCGCCGTGGCCTGCGGGGACAGCAGCGATGATGCCCCCATGGCAACGAACCTCAGGCTCTTCGCGGACTACTTCCAGATCCACATCCTGGACGACGAGTCCGACGGCGACCTCAGCGACGTGTGGAACGAGCAGACCGTCCGGGACGGGCTCGGCGTCGCCGAGGACGCCCTGGCCATCGGCACCTCCGTCAACGTCAACGTGGCCGTCAGCGTCCACATACTCGAGGCCCGGCCGGACGACGACAGCGACGACCACGACCACGTCGTCGAAGCGAGCCTCAACCTGACCTCGGGACGCCTCGTCGTGCTGGGCTGCACCGACTACTTCCCCGACGCGGCGCGCTTCGACATGCCCGCCGGATGGACCCGCGTACGGGCTTCCCGACGCAACCTGGCCGCGGCCGTCGAGGCGGACATCGACTCGGACAACACGCCCGAGACCACCGAACACCTCAGACTCCAGGCCTGGCCCGCGCCGTACGCCGAGCCGCACATCACCAAGCGCTGGTCCTGACGGGAAGACAGCGGCCCCTGCGTGTGTTCCCTGCGTGCAGTGAACAGGGGAACGACAGGAAGGGGACGCCGTGTCCGTGGAATTCACCGAGGAGACTCGGCAGCTGCTGGACGGGAAGAACTACGCGACGGTCGCCACCATCAACCGTGACGGCGGGCCGCAGACCTCGGTGGTCTGGATCGGGAGAGAGGGGGACACGGTGGTGTTCTCCACCACGGCGGGGCGCCTGAAGGCCCGGAACCTGGCCCGGGAGCCGCGCATCAGCCTCACCGTGTTCGACACCGAGAATCCGTACCACTCCGTGGACATCCGCGGTACCGCCGAGCTCATCGAGGACCCGGACAAGGAACTGCCGCGCAGGCTCTCCCAGAAGTACCGCGGCGAGGACCCGCCGGCCGAGCCGGATGACGTGGTCCGGCTGGTCGTCCGGGTGACGCCGCAGAAGGTCACCGGGTTCAGGGGAGGAAGGGCCGCGGGCTAGTAGTTGCCGGCGGGACCCTGCCGGGCGGGGACGGTGGGCCTGGTGGGCGTTGCGGGCGGGGCCGGCGTGGTCGGTGTCGGCGGCGTGGCGCGGAGCAAGTAGCCGGAGAACCAGGTGGGGAACGCGCGGCGTAGAGCGCTCGGGCCGGTCAGGACGACGGCCTTCGAGTGCAGGAGCGGGGCCCACGGGGTGTGGCCGAGCCAGTAGCCGGTGAGGGCTTCCAGGTCCGCGTCGACGCGCAGGGCCACCTCGAAGCCGCCGTCGTCGGTGCACAGGTCGACGTCCGGGCGCCGGACGTGCAGGAAGTACGGCCCGCGGTCCGCTCCGCGGAAGCGCAGTTCGACAACGGTGCGTTCGGCCGGCAGCCGCTCGGGCACGGTGCGGCGGCGGATGTCCCACACGAGCGCGTCCGGGTCGAGGTGCTCGGGCCGCAGGCCGCGCCGGTCCCATTCCATGGCCCATCCGCCCAGTTCCCGCACCACCGGCGCCAGGTTCTCGCCCGCCTCGGTGAGCTGGTACCCGCCGTCTTCCCGGGCCACGATCCCGGCCTTCTCGAGGGTCTTGAGGCGCGTCGACAGCACGGTCCGCGAGATGCGCGGCAGCCCCCTGCGGATGTCGTTGAAGTGCCGCTCCCCCATCATCAGCTCCCGCACGACCAGCAGCGTCCACCGCTCGCCCAGGACTTCCAGCGCGCGGGCGACCGCGCAGAACTGCCCGTATCCGCTCATGGGGCCCACCGTAGCGGCCCGGGGCGGTCCGGAATCCGTACTTGCCACGCCGCGACAGCGATCTAGCGTGGGGGCCATGAGCAGCGACAACCATCAAACGACCGCCCCTTCGGGTCTGGACTTCCTGCGTTCGATCATCGAGGGACGTACGCCGCAGGCCCCCATCTCCCACACGCTCGGCTTCACGCTCGTGGCCGCCGGCCCCGGCAACGCGGTCTTCGAAGGCGAAACGGGCGAGCACCTGTACAACCCGATGGGCACCGTGCACGGCGGCTACCTGACCACCTTGCTGGACTCGGCCCTCGGCTCCGCGGTCCTCAGCCGCCTGCCCGCCGGCCTGGGATACACCACCGCACAGCTCAACGTGAACCTCATCCGGCCGGTGACCGCCCGCACGGGAAAGCTGCGGGCGACGGGTACCGCCGTCCACGTCGGCCGCACCCTGGGCACCGCCGAAGCGCAGGTGACCGGCGTCGACGACGGGAAGCTGTACGCGCACGCCACCACCACGTGCGCGATCTTCCCCATACGGTGAGAGCGGCTCGCGGGTGAACGCCCGGAGGCGGGCCGACGGGGCGATCCCGGAAGGCGGCTTCGCCGGGGCCCGTCTTCTGCCACTCTCTGTTGTCCATGAGCTCCATGGATTCCGCGAACCGGCGGAGGGACCGGCGTAAGAGCCGGCGTAGGCCCGAACGCCCTCGCCTGCGTACCGTCCTGGCCGTCGTCGGCTTGCTGTGGGCCGTGGCCGCGTGCGGCAGCGGTGGGCACTCCGAGGGCGTCCGGGCGACGGCACCGACGACGCCGACAGCACCGGCCGAGTCCTTCCCGGCATCCCCCACCACCACGTTCCAGGGTGCGTGGCCCTCCCCCGTCGGCGAAAGCGGTGCCGTCGACGTGGCCGACATGGTGTCGCTGGGCGCGCGCCTCGCCTACGCCTATGACCAGGACGACATGGGTGTCACCGCCTACCGACTCGATTCCGGTGACGTCGCCTGGCACACCGCCGTACCGAACGCCGTGGCGGTGGCGCAGGCGCCGCGTCCGGCCGGCGACGAGGTGATCGGCGCCTTCGCCACGACGGAACCGGGCAGGGGTACGGCGGCCGACCGGCGGGGCACCACCGTCATCGCGCTGGACGCCCGGACCGGCAGGCCTCTGTGGACGCGCGTGATGCCGGTTGCCGCGGACACGGCGGCCGAGGCCGCTCCCCATGTGGTCGGCGCCGACACCCGGCACGTACTCGTCTCCTCGTACGAGCCGGGTTACGCACAGACGCCTCCCCTGTCCGCCCTGCTCGACACGCGGACCGGCCGAGTCCTCTGGACCGACTCCGACTTCCGGGGAGTGGACCTGGAACGGTCGGCGGCCGTCGGTGTGCGCGGTGACGGTGACTTCGTGGGCAAGTCCACCTCGGACGGCACCCAGCTGTGGCAGCGGGACCTTCGGCTCGGCGAGGCCCGCACCTCGGACCCGGGCCCCGGACTGACCCTGGCCGACGGCGTCGAGGCGGGCAGCACCCTGCTCATCGACCCCGCAACCGGCGCGACCCGTCTGGACTCGGGTGACACCTCCCTCGACAGGTGCCACTACGACGGCCTGTCCACGACGGTCTGCTCCGGAACCGACGGCACGGGCGGCGGCGCTGCCTGGGCCGTGGACGTGCGTACGGCACGCGTCCTGTGGCGCCTGCCCGACGCATCGGCCGGCCGTATCGCCCCCGAGGTCACCTCGGCGTGGCACGGGGTGGTCTACGCCGAGGCCGGTCAGGCCATGACCCTCGACGCCCGCACGGGCAGGGACCTGCATACGGACATCGGCCCCGTCTCCCCGTCTCTGGTCAACGGCGGCTACGGCCTGGTCTACGACTCGGCGGCCCGGGCGATCGACGTCTACCAGGCCCAGGGGTCGTAGACCGGCCTTCCGGGCGTGCGGCAGGATGGGGCCATGAGCGTTGTGAAGATCAATTCCCTCACCGTCCCGGCCGAGCAGCGCGAGGTCCTGGAGCAGCGGTTCGCGTCGCGTGCGGGCACGGTGGAGAGTGCCGACGGTTTCGAGTGGTTCGAGCTGCTGCGACCGCTGGAGGGCACGGACAACTACCTCGTCTACACGCGCTGGCGCAGCGAGGAGGACTTCCGGTCGTGGATGGAGGGACCGATGAAGGCCGCGCACCAGGGCGGTGGCGAGGGTGCCCCCAAGCACAAGCCTGCCGCCACGGGGTCGACGGTGTGGTCCTTCGAGGTCGTCCAGCAGGCCGCGCCCAAGGCCAAGGAGGCCTGATCTCGGCGGGCCCCAGCGGGCCGGCGGGCTGGGGCCCGCTGGCCCGATCTTGCGCATAGCTGACCCTGTCGATGCTTTCAGGCCAAGATCACGGCGCCGAGGATGGGGGAAATCCCGATCCACCCGGCGCCGCCGACCGAGCGGCGGATGCCCGAGCCTGCCAGGAGAGACATGTCCTTGGAAATGCGCAACATCTGCGAACGCTGCGAGACCGCCGTTCTGCCGCAGGACTCACCTGCCCGCATCTGCTCGCACGAGTGCACCTTCTGCGTGCCCTGCAGCGACGCCATGCAGAACGTCTGCCCCAACTGCGGCGGCGAACTGGTGGCGCGTCCCCGGCGCGTGCCGTCCTCGCGCCCGGCTCACTGATGCCGACCACGCTTTCCATTCGACCATTCCTGCCCGATTTCGGGCAGGAAATGACAGAATGGGCAGCTCCGGCATTACAGTGATCACCCATGATCACCGTCTCCGCACTGGGGTCCTTCGCGCTGATCGTCGGACTCCTCACCCTCACCCCCGGCCTCGACACCGCCCTCATCCTGCGCACCGCCGCCCTGGGGCACCGCAGGCGCGTCTGGGGTGTCGTCCTCGGCATTCAGACGGGGACCCTCCTGTGGGGAGTGCTCAGCTCGCTCGGCATCACCGCCGTGCTGACCGCTTCCGACCTCGCCTACGCAGTACTCCGCTGGGTGGGAGCCGCGTATCTGGTGTGGATGGGAGGCCGGATCCTCATACCCGCCTTGCGCCGACAGGCCGACTCCAGTTCCGGCTCCGGCTCCGGCTCCGGTTCCGAATCCGGCGGCCCCGGCTCCCCGGCCGACGCCGCGGACGCGCAGGACGGGCCCGGCACGACGGATACCCGGGACAGTTTCCGCGGTGGCTGGCGCCGGGGCACCGTGACCAATCTGCTCAACCCCAAGATGGGCGCCTTCTACGTGGCCGTCCTGCCGCAGTTCATCCCGGCCGGCGCCTCGCACGTCCTGTCCGGCACGATGCTGGCCGGCGTGCACGTCCTGCTCGCGACGCTCTGGTCCGGCGTACTGATCGCCTTCGCACGGGCGCTCCGCACCAAGCTGCAGCGGCCCTCGGCACGGCGGCTCCTCGACCGCGTCAGCGGCACGGTCATCGCCGCCTTCGGCGTCCGTCTCGCCCTCGGCGACTGAAGAACGCCCCGGCCCCGGCCACCGCGGAAACTGTCCCGGGTATCCGTCGTGCCGGGCCCGTCCTGCGCGTCCGCGGCGTCG